>JBOHHD010000592.1:0-45931 GCA_050700515.1 Pseudonocardiaceae bacterium | reverse complement strand
GCATTATCGCATCGCTGCGCGCACGCCGGCGCAACATCGCGCTCGCCGGGGGGTGCTGTGTGCTCGATCTGCTGGCCTTCTCTCGCATGGGGGTTGAATTCACTGGTCTCACCATCGGGGCTTATGCGTTTATCGGATACACCTTCCTCATCTGGCGGGACCGTACCCCGGTAATCGTCTTCACCGCGATGTGGATACACCAAACAGTCGCGGCCGTCGTGATTCCCGATTACCGGCCCGTCTTCGGCATTGTCGTCGCACTGTATACCGTCACTGTGCTGAAACGCCGTCGTATCGGACTGGCGGCCTTGGCCTTGACCTTTGTTCCCACCGGCTTGGGATCGGCTGCCGAGTTCAACACGGCATCCCCGGACCGTGCATTCCGCGCCTTCCTGGTCGCCGCGACCATGTTGTCGCTGTTCAATATCGGTGCCTGGCTGTTCGGTCGATGGGTGCACGCCAATCACCAGAAACTGCTCCTGATGGAGCAGCGACGGGCGGCGGCGGCCCGCGAAGCAGTTGCAGCCGAACGCAGCCGCCTCGCGCGGGAGTTGCACGACATCATCGCACACTGTGTGAGCGTGATGCTGCTGCAAGCCGCGGGCGCCCGACGAATGCTGGCCAGCGATCCGGAGCGGGCGGCCAAGGCGCTGGCGAACATCGAGCACAGCGGCAAGCAGGCGACGGGAGAACTGCGCAGATTGCTGGGGGTACTTCGGACGGGCGACCTGATGCAGCCCGAAGGAGAACCCGATGATCAGCCCGGGCTGGCTGACCTGGAACCGCTTCTGGACCGGGTACGGGCCGGTGGGGTAATGGTGCGCCTGCGCACTCATGGTCAGCCAGAACGGCTGGACCCGAGCGTCGATATGTCCGCCTACCGAATCCTGCAGGAAGCGCTGACGAACGTGACGAAATACGTGGGCCGTGGAGCAGACACCACCGTCGAGTTGTGCTGGGAAGACGGCATGTTGCACCTGACGGTCACCGACGATGGATGTGGGCAGCTCGACCACCGATCAGCTCACCTCGCCAATGGATATGGCCTGCTGGGACTGCGCGAGCGGGTCGCGGCGGTAGGGGGGCAACTTCATGCAGGACCGTTGCCGGACGGCGGCTTCCAGGTCACGGCCACCATGCCGGCACGCAGAAAACGTGAAGTGGATCAGACCGGACAGGCGGGGCCCACTCGCGCGGATTCAGGCGCCTACCGAGGCACCACCGATGCGACGTCCGGCGACCAGGGAAGGTACTCATGGTAATACGAGTCCTGCTCGCAGACGACCAGCCACTGGTGCGTGCTGGCCTCGTCATGTTGCTCGACGCCGAGCCGGACATCGAGGTTGTTGCGGAAGCAAGCGACGGACAGCAGGCGTTGGCAGAAGCGAATCGACACCGACCGGATGTCGTGGTGATGGACGTGCGTATGCCCGTTGTGGACGGCATTGAGGCAGCCCGCCGGATCACCGCCAGCGAATTCTCGGCTTACGCTGCCAAGACGATCAAAGTACTCATCCTCACCTGCTATCACGTGGACGACGCTGTCTACGGTGCCTTGCGGGCCGGCGCCTCTGGGTTCCTGCTCAAAGACACCGCGCCCGCCGACCTCGCGGCCGCGGTCCGTGCCGTCTCCTCCGGCGACGCCTGGCTGCATCCGGCCGTGGCACGAGGGCTGCTCACCGAGTTCGCCGCGCGCCCTGCCTCGCGCGCGCCCAGCCCAGAGGTACTGCAGCGACTGACCGCACGGGAGCGAGAGGTGTTAACTCTGGTGGCGGGTGGGCTGTCCAACGCTGAAATCGCCGAGCGCCTTGTTGTCGGGCAGGTAACCGTGAAGACTCATTTCGGTCGTATACTGATGAAGCTCGGGCTGAGGGACCGGGCGCAGGCCATCGTGGCCGCCTACGAAAGCGGCCTGGTCGTTCCCCGGGGCGGACTGGATAATCGGTTTCGTGAAGGGGTCGCGTAACAACTCCTGATCCACAAAGGACGAGCACGTCCGCCGACCCACACTGCGCACTGTCACACAACCTCCGGGTCGTTAATCCTTTGAGCATATTTTGCGACCTATCGAACAAGCAGGTCAATTCAACCAAGAACGACCGTCACCCCCAAGCCGATAAGTACCACACCGGTCACACGTTCGAACCACGCCCGTACAGACTGACGGCTCAGCATCCCCCCGATACCACCGACCGCCAGCGAGAATAGCCACCACCACACAATCGAAATAAGAACGAATATCGCAGCAAGCTTGATCGAAGTGATGACCCGAGGCTCATTCACAGCGACAAACTGTGGCAATAATGTGAGAAACAACAGGGCGATCTTGGGGTTCAGCAAATCATTCATTATACCTTGATGAAAATCTTTGTACCAGGAGCCGTGCGTCATTGGTCGCGGCGCAAGAACGGATGAGTTGCGCCTTGACACCCGTTGGCGACTGGTGGCCTTTATACCAAGATGGGACCGTGAAGACCAGAGTGCCTGTACGCCCAACCACACCAAGTAGGCCGCTCCGGCGATTTTAATAGCCGTGTACGCAGTCGCGGATGCGGCCAGGGTCGCCGAGAGACCGACCACGGCTGCGGTAGCGTGAACTGTGTTTCCGACACAGCAGCCCAGGCCAGTCCACCATGCCCCGGGGGCACCCTTGCGTGCACCATTGCGTAGTACCAGCGCCATATCCGGCCCAGGTGAAATGATAAGCAATAAGGTAACTATGAGAAAAGGAACCAACAGCTCAGGCATATGCCTCATCCCTGTGGGGATCGAAAAATCGGCTTAAGACGGATGTGGTCAATGGGGACGCCGCAGTAAGTCGAAGGCTTGCGCACAGAGCTCTCGGTATCGGTCGAGTTCCCCGCCCAGCGCTGCTCGCGTCTGCAACAATCCCTTGACGAACGCGGTCTCGTCTCCGGTTGCGATATGGTCCGCAAGCTGTCGGGCTCCTCTGATGAGTGCCTCCCGCGCTTCCGGCGCCCGCAGATTTGCGGATTGCACATCCCAATACACTTCCGGCGTTCCGGAGACTATGCGTGCGAGCAGGGCCAGCATCATCGCGTGTGGTGGAGATGCAAGCGCACTCAACTCCTCGATACCGATGTCAAGTTCGGCCAGAGCGAAGCCGAACGCGAGTACCGCCGCGTGGGTGAGGACCTGTACCGCTGTGACCACCCGGTCGTGCTCCTCGGCATCCATCCGCACCACCCGACCACCCCAGGCGGTCACCAGGCGGAGCAGCTCGCAGGTGCGTGGGCCACCGTGGGTGACGACAGCAGCGACCGGATTCCCCGCCATACCGAGCGAGGGCGCAAACATCGGGTTGAGACCTACTACTTCGGTTCGCGGCGCGTCGGTGCGCACTACCGCCGTGACGCGGGACTTCACCGAAAGTGTCTCGGCGAGCAACGCTCCGGGCTTCAATGCCTCGTGCACCGAGGCGATCGCGGCAAGAGCCACCCGCTCCGATACGGCGAGCAGGACCAGGTCTGCCTCACCCAACTCCGTGAGGACCTGCTGGTTGAGCATCGTGATGTCGGCACGCTCGAAGCGTCTGGCTGAACCCACCACATCAGGCGGTGTGATGTCCAGGACGCATACCTGCGCTCCGGCATCTTCCAGCAGTTGCGCGAACATGTCGCCGACCGCGCCGGCGCCGCCCACGACAACACACCGCTGCAGCATCTCGCAGCGGCCTTGGATCAAATTCATCGATTGCCTGCCTTCGCACCCGTACTGGCTGCGATCGCAGCAACCATGGCCTTGGACTTAACCAGTATCTCCGTGAATTCCTCCTCCGGATCAGATAATGCAAGGATTGCACCACCAACACCAAAGCTGACCTTGTCGCCACTGATAACAATCGTGCGAATGACGATGCTTAGCTCTGCCGTATCCCCCAGCGAAAACCAGCCCAGCGCCCCCGAGTAGACCCCGCGCGGTCGGCCTTCAAGACGATCGATGATCTCCATGGTACGCGTCTTCGGCGCACCGGTCATCGATCCACCAGGAAATGCCGCACGTACGCAGTCAACGGCCGACTTTCCGGGACTGAGCGTACCACGGATTGTGGAAACGAGCTGGTGTACGACTGCGTACGTCTCGACCTGAAAGAGTCGGGGTACGTATACGGAACCAACCTCGCACACTCTGTTGAGATCGTTTCGGAGCAGGTCCACGATCATCAGGTTCTCGGCACGATCCTTCTCTTGCTCCTGGAGATTACGGCGCAGTTCATCATCTTCCACTGGAGATGATCCCCGGGGCCGGGTACCCTTGATCGGTTTTGATTCGACGATGCGATTTGAGTCAATTTTGAGAAACTTCTCGGGAGAGGCACTGAGCACGGCGAGGCCCGAGAAGTCCAATAACGCGCCATAAGGGACGGGACTAATTCGGCGTAGATACAGATAGGTGCGCAGTGGGTCGATCTCGGAGTAGACGTCAGCGGTGTTGGTGAGGCAAATCTCATATGACTCGCCGTTACGAACTTCCTCAAGGCACTCTGCTATGTTCTTCAGGTACATCTCCTTACTGTCTTGCAGTTTGATGAGCTGGGGATCGAGACCAGCATCAAAGACATGATTCACTACGTCGTCCGACGGTGCAGCGGAAAGTACCATCAGCTCGGTGCTGAGTGTCGCGGCGGGCAGAGAAGCCAGACGCGCACTGGTCTCATCAAGCCATGCGATGGTTTCTGGATGATTACTCTCGGGACCGAGGCACAACAGGTAGATCTTCTGTTTCTCGTGATCCAGCACAAGCATGCGATCAGCAAACAGCAGGGCAGCGTCGGGCGTTTCGCTTTGATGCTTTTGACTGCCGCCGGTCTCCGACTTCAGCTCGTAACCAAGATAGCCGACGTAACCGAGATTGAAATCGAAAGCCAGATCATCAACCATGGTTACCCTGCGGCGGCGCAACTGCTCATCAAAGTATTCGAAAAACGGCCGCCGAATTTGTTCGGGTTCTTGTCCGGCACGGTGCACGGTGACCGTGCTTTCGGCAACACTGTAGGTGATGTACTCGGCATACGGCCCGTTGCCGTTGCCCAGGAACGAGAAGCGAGAGATACCGTCGACGACGGCGCTGCTGTCGAGCCAGAAGCTGTGCGAGGCATCGGCAAACAGCTCAATATACGCTGCCTCGGCGTCGGGCCACATCGAGAGTTGGCGAGTATGCAGATAATAGTGAACTGCTTCAATCTCGAGAGGGGGGCGAACGGTGGGCACCGGGCGAGGAGTTCGAGTCCGAATCGGCGTCAGATCCCGAAAATTCGCGAGCAGCTTCCGCCCATATTCACTGCATATTGATTCGGGATGGAACTGCACTCCCCACATCGGAGCGCTGCTGTGCCGCACGCCCATCAGGACACCGTCCTCGGTCCAGGCTGTTTTCTCAAGGTGACCGGGTAGGGCGGTGACGGCCAAGGAATGGTAGCGCACCCCAAGGAAGGGGGAGGGGAGGCCGGCAAAGATGTCCTCACCGATGTGATGGATTCGGGATAAGCGTCCGTGCATGGGTTGGGGGGCATGCCCGACCTGGCCGCCGAGCAGGTGGCAGATACCTTGGTGACCTAGACAGACACCGAGGATCGGCAGGCCGCTCTCACGGATCGCCCGGCCGCTTATCCCGAAGTCGTATACTCGCTCCGGTCTACCGGGACCCGGAGAAATGACAATATTATCAAACTCGTCGTCCACCGACGCCGGCCATTCGATATCGTTGCGCACGACCACCGGAGGTTGCCCATTCACTTCACCAAGCAATTGATAGAGGTTGTATGTGAACGAGTCATAGTTATCGATCAATAATGTTCGCATGACCAACAAAACTCCCTCATTTGACCACCCAGCGGGCGGTCGAACAAATTTCCCACACGGCCAGCCATTCGGATATGAGACCAGGATGCTCCGATTAGTCCTCCGGCGCGCCGCCAATCACCAAGTTCTCGACTCGGCAGGTTTCACCAATGACGAGGTCATAAAGTTGGCGAACGAACGCCGGGTCAATATGGTGCTCGGCGGCGTAACGCGCCGCACGGTCATGTACAGCGTCGATCCTATGCGGCTGCATCATCGGGATTCCGTATTGACGCTTATGCTGAGCGATGCGCACACAGCATTCGATGCGTGCCCGCAATGTCGTCAGCAGACGATCATCAATATCGTCGAGTTCAGTACGCAACGCCTCCAGGTCACTGGCTCCCACATCCAGCCCTGCGGGGGCAGCGTCATAATCCTGTCTCCCTGGTGTCATGTGTCATACCCAATTTCGTCTCTGCGTCGTGAGCTCTGTGAGATCATTACCGGCTCCAGGCAAAGCCGACACTGTCGACCACATCCATTTGTTCGCAGAGCCGATAAAGACCGCTGTAGTCGTTGAGCATGCGGGTACGGCTGAGGTCGGCCTGGCATTCGTCTATCATGCGCTGACCACCGGGAAGGTCGACCAGATCCACAATTCTCCGCCAAGCATCGAAGTCGTTGGCCATGAAGGCGTCTAGACCCTCTGCGAGTGCGGTAAGAAAGAATTGCCGCTGTCGGGTCGAAAGATGGAAATACACTACCTTCGCCATTTCTGCACTGATGGAGGCATGGCAGTACTCGTCGCGGTTATGCAGCTTCGCGGTGGTGCTGTGCACTGGCTGAATCCTGGCGTCATCTGCGATGAGATCCAACAGTGCGCTGATCGAGACTTCGGCAACCGTGGTAAAGGCCAGCGTGATCAGGTTCTGCTCGAATCGATCCGTGGCGGCCTGCTCAAGTAGTTGCTGGTAACGTATTGCCTTATAGGATGTCGGCAGTGTGGCGGCGGGCAGGTTCCAACCACGCGCACGACGGATCACCGCACTGGAGTTCAAGTGCATGAGTGTGTGGTATTGCTCATCGACCATCGCCTGTGCGAGCGCAGAGTGCATGGCCTCGCCTGCTACACCGGGAAAGTTCCCGTTGAGCAAGAGCGTGAAGCCGGGATTGGCGATGTGCTGCTCGATGTCTATTGTGTCGCGGTTGAAAGCCACCATGGCCCAGGCGAGCAGTTCGGTCTGGCGAGCTGGATCCAGCGTCTGGTAGATAGGATGGTCATGGAAGGGCAGGATCCCTTCGGGATAGTCCGGACGATTGGGCTCGTACAAGGCATCGAGATCAAGTTCAGCGCCTTTTACCGAGGCTCGGCGCTGCCAGTTCTTGGCAAGTCGGGTGATCACGGCATTTTCCACCGGATCGGCCGGGTCGTGGCTCGGTAGGTGGGTATGCTCCGGTACCAGGGGCTCGGTAGTCATCAGTCCTCTTCCTCATGCGGTCGATCTGGTTACGACCCGACGGTGCCGGAGAGCGATGTAGCAGCCGATCTTCCGCTGGAGTTGTCATCGGTGGTGATCTCGCAGCAACTTGGCCACTCGGAAGGCGAGCTCAATAGACTGGGTGGCGTTCAGCCGTGGATCGCACACAGTCTCGTACCGAGTGCTCAGGTGGACGTCCAATACCTCCTTCTCACCTCCTAGACATTCCGTGACATCGTCGCCGGTCAGCTCCAGATGCACCCCGCCCGGATGCGTACCCTCCTCCTTGTGCACGGCGAAGAAGCCAGCGATCTCCGCCGTGATATCGACGAGTCGACGGGTCTTGTACCCGCTCTCCGAACGGAATGTGTTGCCGTGCATCGGATCACATGCCCAGACCACCGAACGGCCGGTCACTCGGATCGCACGTACCAGTGGCGGCAGCAACTCGGTGACCCGGTCAGCGCCAAGACGGGAGATCAAGACCAGTCGACCGGGTACAAGGTAAGGATCCAGCCGCTCGCACAGTTCACGTAACTGGGGGGGCGTTATGGACGGTCCAACCTTGATGCCAATCGGGTTGGCGATGCCGGACAGGAATTCTACATGCGCACTGTCAATTTCCCGCGTGCGATCGCCGACCCAAACCAGATGGGCGCTGGTGTCGAACCAAGAGCCGGATCCGGTATCGAATCTGGTCAGAGCCTGTTCGAAGGGTAGTAACAGCGCCTCGTGTGAGGTGAAGAGATTCACCTGGCGAAGTGCCCTTAGATCGGCCACGTCGGCACCACACGCCGACATGAATCGCAGCGCCCTGGTGATGTTGTCGGCGATTTCTTCGTAATCCCGACCGGCTGGGCTGTCGAGGACGAACTCCCGGTTCCACGCGTGCACCTGGTCGAGGTCGGCGAACCCTTCCTTGGTCAGTGCACGTAACACGTTCAAGGTCGCCGCAGCATGGTGGTATGCGAGCATCATACGTTCCACGTCCGGGCGGCGCGCGTCCGGCGTCGGCTCGGGCCCGTTGACAATATCACCACGGAATACCGGAAGTTCCTTTCCGGCGACGAATTCGGTGGGCTTGCTGCGAGGCTTCGCGAGCTGACCGGCGATCCGACCGACCTTAACCACGGGCATACCGGATCCATAGGTCAGTAGTATCGCCAACTGCAGAATAACCCGAATTTTGCTGCGCACCTCGTGTTCGATGCAGGAGCTGAACCGCTCAGCACAGTCACCCGCCTGCAGCAAAAACGCTCGACCCGAGGCCACGATGGCCAGTGACCGCTGCAAACTTTGAATTTCGACGGGCAGCACCAGCGGAGGTTGCCGGGCGATCTCAGCGGTCACTCGCTCCACGCCACGCGGATCGGGCCACTCGGGTTGCTGCTTGACCGGCCGACTGCGCCACGAATTGGGCGCCCAATGCGCTGGCGTTGGTTGAAACTCGACTCCGTACTCCTCCAGTAAATGCGACCTGGTGGTGGTTCTTTCCAATCGATGCGTATGAAGGTCAAGCATCTGCACGCCCAGCCGATTTCATGATTTCTCTCTCTTCTTACCTTGGGGGAGCCGAGCAACCAGCGACGAAAGTAGATGTTGTCCTGGCTTCCGAAAGCAGTCGTCAGTCCAGGAGAGGATTTTCAATGTGCGACCAGCGCCACAGCGCAGGATCGGTCGTACGACTTATGACGTAGGCTTGGCCTACGACCGTGCCGCCGGTGCCGCTCGATCGTTCAGGTACTACAGCGTTCCGCGAACAGTGAGGTTCCGCCAACAGCGAGGCAGCGTGACCCGTCCCGTTCCGGTGATCTGCCAAGTTTCAGATCGATATCTCGGGCAGTGCAACGATCGAGTCACTCGGATGTCGAGGTCGACTTAGCCCGAGCCGCGCCGATCAGCATCATCTCCCTGAACGGAGGAATGTTGGACGGTTCACCGATCGTGGACGATCACGAAACTGATGCGAGTGAATTGGGTCACCTTAATTTTTCCGGATAGCTGACCAATCCCTACAGCACACTGCGAGCTGCCGACTCCGGTACTGTTTGAAACCTCCTGGAAGGTTCCGCTACCGGAGAACCACGGTCCGTCATGAGGTACGATGATGGCCTGAATGACAATGTCCTGCAGAGTGGGTGACGACTGTGCCGGCGCCGGTTCTGCGCACCTCGCGCCTGGTCCTCGTTCCCGCCGTTGCCGAGGATCTTCCCGCTCTGTATCGGCACTGGAACACTCGGGCGGTGCGGCGCTTTCTCTGGGATGACGCTCCCGTGGAAACGGGCACCATCCAGAGGGTGGTCGCGACAAGCGAGCGGGATTTCGCCCGAGCCGGCTATGGCATCTGGACGGTCCGGCACACCGTGGAGGGGCCTGTCATCGGAACCTGCGGGCTACGTGAGACCGCTGCCGGGGAGGTGGAACTGCTCTTCAGCCTCGATCCTGCGAAGTGGGGACTGGGTTTGGCGACCGAGGCGGCCCGGGCCGTGCTCGACCATCTGCGGTCCGCCGACCCTGTCGTCGCATTCACCGACGCTGGCAACGTCGCATCGCAACGTGTCCTGGCCAGGTTGGGTATGGCCCCGTGCGATCCCGGTGACCTACCGGCCAGGACCAGGTGGCGCACCGGGCCGACCCCGCCTGCATCGACCCGCATCACCCCGGGCGATCAAGAGTGACGATCACCTGGATCGATGCTTCCCCACCTGCGGTCACGACCGCCTCCAGGGCCTTACCGGCTCCGCCGGTCAGCTTCACCCCGAACGACAATTCCACCGACGAGACGCGCAACCCCGCGGTCGTCGCCTCTCCCAGCGCGGCCCGGTCCATGCCGGTGAGGGTCTCCCGGATCACTGTGCCCACCTGCCGCCCCACCAGCCGCGCGGAGGAGGTCAGCATGTCCTGGCCGAACTGGGTCACCCGGGTCACTCGCCGATCACGCCCTGGAACCCGGTGCCGGCCATTGGCGGGCGCGTACTCCTCTTCGACCACCTCACCGCCCACGAACAGCTCTATACCCAACCGGTCAACCGACGCGGATCCCTCGCCTAGCATGCACCCCTCCTCGCGGTGGTGATTCTTCATCATTGAATCACCGGATCGAGTCAGTACGTTACCTAACGTGGTGGAGCGGATCGGGGGCCCCGGCCTTGCGGGCGGTGCGGCAACGAGTGGGAAACGAGTACCACCGTGATCCCCCGTCGGCGCCACCTGGCAGGCTCACCCGCTGGCACAGGGAGACAGCAGAGCACGGAAGAGGTGATCCGGACGGTGAATCACGTCGCGATCCTGTTAGGTGCGCTGGCGGTGGCCGGTGTGCTCGTCGGGTGCGGGCAGCAATCCCCGGAGCCCGCAGCACCCACAGTCGACGGACCGGTTCCTGCTACCACCCCGGCGGAGCACAGCGGCGGGCACAGCACAGCCGAACCGCCAACGACTCCGGCCGGTCCGACCGCCCGGACCATCACCATCACCGTGCGCGGCGGGCAGGTCAGTGGAGACACCGGCCGGGTGGAGGTGCCCCTCGGTACCCCGGTCACCGTTGCCGTCACCAGCGATGTGGCCGACGAGATCCACGTACACGGCTACGATCGCACGGCCGACGTTCCGGCCGGCGGGACCGGCTCGGTCGACTTCACCGCCACCATCCCCGGCGTTTTCGAGGTCGAGCTGGAGGGGGCGCACCTACAACTGCTCGAGTTGCAAGTGAGCTGATGATCCTCGCCCACGGCGTCGGTACCCGCAGTGACCTGCCATTGCCGATATGGCTGGCCGCGCTCGGGGCCGGGATGGCGCTGATGATCTCGTTCGTGGTGCTGGCCGTGCTGTGGCGCGGTCCTCGCCTGCGGCGCGACGCGGGCATCGCTCTGCCCCGCCGGCTGACCGGCCTGCTGGACGCCACCGCGACGCGGATTCTGCTCACCGGGCTGACGCTGGGCGCGGTGGGGGGCGTTTGCCTGGTCGGCTTCGCCGGCCCGGCCGAGCTCGGCAGCAATCTCGCACCCTGGGCCTTCTTCATCACCTTCTGGGTGGGGCTGGTGCCCGCGTCCCTGCTCCTCGGCCCGGTCTGGCGGGTACTCAATCCCTTGCGCCTGCTGCACGCCGCGCTCGCCACCCTGCTGCGCATCGATCGTCAGCGTGGCGTGGCGCCGTTGCCGCAGTGGGTGGGGTACTGGCCCGCGGCGGCGTCGCTGGCCGTTTTCAGCTGGTTCGAACTGGTGTACCCGAGCCGGACCGAGCCCGTCTCGGTCGCCTGGTTCATCACGATCTACGCGATCGTGCACACCACGGCGGCGGTGGTGTTCGGACGGTGCTGGTTCACCCGGGGCGATGGCTTCGAGGTGTACTCGACACTGCTCGGGTCGATGGCCCCGCTGGGCAGGCGGACCACCGACCGGGTTCTGGTATTGCGCAACCCCTTGGACGGGATGGAGACCGTGGCGTCCGGGCCCGGGCTGGGGGGCGCGGTGGTGGTGCTGATCGGCACGACGGCCTACGACGGCCTGTCCCGCACCTCGTGGTGGCAGAGCACTGTGCCCGAGGGTGTCCTCAACGCCACGCTGGGACTGATCTGCGCGACGCTGCTGATCGCGCTGGTGTTCGTCCTCGGCACCTCGAGCCTGGGTCGGCCGGGGGAATTCGCGCACACCCTGGTGCCGATCACTGCCGGCTACGCCATCGCCCACTACTTCTCGCTACTGATCTTCGACGGTCAGCAGACACTCATCCTGGCCAGCGACCCGTTCGCCCGCGGTGATGACCTGCTCGGTCTGGCCGGGAACGCGATCGATTACACGGTGATCAGTACATCGACGATCGCGTCGATCCAGATCACCGCGATCGTGCTCGGGCATCTGGTGGCGGCGGTCACCGCGCATGATCGGGCGGTCCGGCTGCTGCCCAGCACGGCTGCGGTCCGCACCCAATACCCCCTGCTCGCGGCGATGGTCGCCCTCACCATGGGTGCGGTCGGGCTGGTCTTCGCCGGCTAGGGACGCGCCGCTCGACGCAGCACCTCCGGACACAGCGAGGACCGTCGGCCGCTGCTCACCCTATGATCCGGGGTCGTGAATACCGAATTCAGCGGGTCCCGCGAGTCCTGCAGGTCTCCGGAGTCCAGCGGGTTCAGTGGATCAAGCGGCGACGAGGCACTGCGGTCCGCGGCCGAGCGTGCGGCGCACACCGGGGCCCGCAACATCGGCGACTTCACCGATCTGCCGATCCCCCCCGACACCGCGAACCTGCGGGAGGGACCCGACCTGCACCCGGCTTGTCTGCCACTGTTGCCGCTGGTAGGGGTATGGCGCGGGGAGGGAGAGATCGTCTATCCGACCATCGAGGGGCCGTACCACTTCGGGCAGCAGGTGGTGTTCTGTCACGACGGACGCCCGTTCCTGCGCTACGAGGCGCGGGCGTGGCTGCTGGATTCCGACGGAGTGGTGATCCGCCCTGCGGCTCGGGAGTCCGGGTTCTGGCGGCCGCAGCCGGACGACACCATCGAACTGCTCGCCGTGCACGGCACCGGGATCGCGGAGATCTACTACGGCCGACCGCGCAATCAGACCTCCTGGGAACTGGCCACCGACGCGGTGGTGCGTACCGCCTCGGCCAAGGAGGTCACCGCAGCTCACCGGCTCTACGGCATCGTCGATGGCGACCTGGCCTACGTCGAGGAGCGCGCCATGGTCGGCCAGCCGCTCCAGCCGCATGCTTCCGCCCTGCTGCACCGGGTGGTCGGCTGATCCCGGATAACAGTCAGCCCCCGGGCTCCCGCCGCGGAAAGTGGCGGGCCCGAGCGGGACAAGGCTCGGGAAAACCCGGGGGCCGGGTGACTGCCTTGGATTCACCAGCCGCCTCTGAAGGTGGAGGTGGCGCTTCCACGGCCGTCGGCGGCGTTAGCTGGCAGCCACCTCACGAGTCCGATAGCTATTCAACCTTGGACCACCTCCTTCCACGTGTGGCGCCACGCTAGCCCCAATGCGACCAGCGCTGCAACGCCGTTTATCCAAGGGGTTCAGCGCCCGGTGACCGCGGGCAACGGCAACAGATCCCACAGCCTGCCGGTGAGTCCCGAATCGGGCAGCGGGTGACCGTCCAGGGTGTGTACCCGGGTGACCAGCCGGACGCTTGAGCACAGCCACACCCCGTCGGCGGCCAGGAGATCCGACACCTGCAGTGGCTGGATCCGGGTGCTCCATCCGGCGCTCGCGGCGGCCCGGAACAGCGCGGCCTGGGTGGTGCCGGGCAGGATTCCCAGCTCGGCAGGCGGGGTGTACAGGCAGTTGTCCCGCGCGATGACGACCGTGGACGTCGGTCCCTCCAGCACCGAGCCCGCGGCCGGTTCAGCCCCGGGAGCGGCGGTGAACACGACATCCTGGGCACCGAGCCGCTCGGCGTGGCGCACCGCGGCCATGTTCATCGCATAGGACAGGGTCTTCGCGCCGAGCAGTAGCCAAGGGGCCTGTGCGGCGAGGCCGGACGCGGTACCCCGGGTCAGGGTCACGACGGCGATCCCGTCGCGGCGCTGCGCGAGCACGGTGGAGCTGACCTGGGCGCCCATGGCATACCCGGTCAGCAGGCCGCTTCCCTCGACCCCCCTGGTGAGGATCAACTTCAGCACCATCTCGGGACCGCCGTTCCAGGCGTCGATCACGATCTGTGCACAGGACCGCCAGCTGGGCAGATCGGGGCTCGGCAGATCCAGCAAAGCAGCCGAGCGGGCCAGCCGCGCCAGGTGCGCATCAAGCTCCAGCGCCACCCCGTCGACCACCAGGATGGTCTCGAACACCCCGTCGCCGCGCAGCACACCGAGGTCGTCGGCGCGCAGTAGCGGAGCGTCCGGATCGACCAACCCCTCGCCCAGCAGGGCCACCACTCGATCGTGCACAGCACCCGACCCTACGCCCGGGCCTACCATAGGAATGTGGACACCACCCTGCGCCGAACGTTGCACGACCGGGGGATGCGGATGACTCCCCAACGCCAACTCGTGCTCGATGCGGTGAGCGAGCTCGTGCACGCGACCCCTGAGCGGATCTGCGCGCACGTACAGCGCCACGCTCCCGCCGTCAACATCACCACGATCTATCGCACCCTGGACCTTCTCGAGGGTCTCGATCTCGTCCGCCATACCCATCTGGGGCACGGCGCGCCGAGCTACTCCACCCGGCCCCATGAGCACGTGCACCTGGTGTGTCACGACTGCGGCAACGTGGAGGAGATGGCCATGGCCGAGCTCACCGAGCTCACCGAACAGCTGCGCAACGAGTTCGGGTTCACGCTGGATCCCAGCCACCTCGCGCTGTCCGGGCGCTGCAAGGACTGCGCCATCCCGGAGCCCGAGGACGTCTCGTGACCTCTCCCCTGGTGACGCTGCCGGGCGCGGTGGCAGCTCCAGCGGGTTCCCCCGACGTCGGCGTCGCCTGGCACCACGGCGACCCGTTGCGCGAACAGCGAGCCGCCGAGCGGGACGTCGTGGTGGTGGACCGCTCGCATCGCGGGGTGCTCGCCGTGCCCGGCGAGGACCGGCTGAGCTGGCTGCACACCATCACCTCACAGCATCTGCTCACCCTCGGGCCGGGGGCGCACACCGAGGCGTTGGTTCTCGATCTGCACGGCCGCGTAGAGCACCACGCCATGGTGTCCCATGTGGACGAGACGGTGTGGCTGGACACCGAACCGAATCGAGCACCGGAGCTACTGGCCTACCTCACGCAGATGGTGTTCTGGTCGAAGGTGGCACCCCGCGACGGAACCACTGAGCTGGCCGTGCTCTCGCTGCTCGGCCCGTCCGCCGAGCAGTTGCTGGCCGCGACCGGGGACCTGGGCGGCTTCGCGCGAGCCCATGCGGATCGGACGGATCTGCTGGTGCCGCGCGGTGAGCTGACCTCGATCTGGCAACGGTTGGTTGATGCCGGGGCGAGCGCAGCCGGGACGTGGGCGTATGAGGCGCTGCGGGTGGCGGCGTTGCGTCCGCGACTCGGGCTGGACACCGACGAGCGCACCATCCCACACGAGGTCGGCTGGATCGGCCCTGCTGTGCACCTGGAGAAAGGATGCTACCGGGGGCAGGAAACGGTGGCACGGGTGGCGAACCTGGGTCGGCCGCCGCGGCGGATGGTGCTGCTGCACCTGGAATCACCCGAGACGCTGCCCGCCACCGGGGACCCGGTGCGGGCCGGTGACCGGGTGGTCGGCCGGGTCGGCACGGTGGCCGTCCACCATGAACTCGGCCCGATCGCGCTGGCCCTGCTCAAGCGCTCAGTGGAGCCGGAAACGCCACTGCTCGCCGGGCAGGCGGCCGCGTCCGTCGACCCGGGCTCGGTACCGCCGGACACCGGGGAGCCGCCCGGGCGGGCCGCCGTGCGTCGGCTGCGGGCGTGACGGGCGAGGCATGATCGTCAGACCCGTCACCGGAACGCTGATCACGGTGGCGCCGACCGGGGCGGAACACACCAAGAGCGAGGTCCCCGCGCTGCCCGTGACCCTCGAGGAACTGGTGGACACCGCGCGGGAGTGCGAGCGGCTCGGTGCGGCGATGGTGCATGTGCACGTCCGCGACGACCTCGGCCTGCCGACCCTCGACCCGGTCCGGCTGGGCGAGGCGGTGGACGCGCTGCACGCCGAGACCCACCTCGTGGTGCAGCTGTCCACCGGTGGCGCGGTCACCGACCCGGAGTCCGACCGCCTGGCGGTGCTCGACACGCTGCCCGATTCGGCGAGTTGCACGATGGGCACTGTCAACTTCGGTGACGAGGTGTTCCTCAACCGCTGGCAGCTCATCGTGGCACTGCACCAGGGCATGCAGGAACGCCGGATCGTGCCCGAGTACGAGATCTTCGACATCGGTCAGCTGGCGAGCCTGCGCAGGCTGCTCGACGAGCACGGCGCTCCGGCCGGGGGCCATGTTCAGGTGAACTTCGTGATGGGCGTACCCGGTGGCATGCCGGGTGACACCGCCACCCTGGTCGCCGCGGTCGCTGCACTTCCCCCGGGTGCCAGCTTCTCGGCGACCGGGATCGGCCGGACCCACTTGCCGGTGGCGCTCGCTGCGCTCAGCGCGGGCGGACACCTGCGGGTGGGGATGGAGGACACGCTGAACTTCGCCCGCGGCCGTCGGGTCACCGGCAACGCCGAGCTGGTTGCCCGTGCGGCCGAGCTCGCCCGAATGGCTCAGCGACCGCCGCTCTCCTCGGATGAGGGCCGCACGCTGCTGGGCGCGTCGTAGCCAAAATTACGCCCGATCGTGTCCTGATGTGGCTCGGACGAGACCGATCCTTCAGTATGACCCAATGATCGAAGTCAGGCCTGGCGGGCGCCGACGCATCGACCGAGTGTTGGCCCCAGACTACGCGGAGGGTCTCACCCGACTGCTTCTGGCCGAGGTGCGCGCCCGGCGTGACGAAGCGGCACAGGAGGAGACTGATCTGTCCTACCTTCGCCGGATACTTCACGCACGCATCGACATCGTACGTGCTGAGCAACATCGCAGGCGGGAAGGCGGGACCACGCCGGTGCTGGACAAGCTGGCCAGCATCCTGGCCGATAACGCCCTGGGGCCAGCGAAGGGATCGGGGCGCTTTCAGACGGTGGAGCCCTCGCGAGCCGAGGAACACCGTCGTCACGGGGAGCTGCTGGTCTCCGATGTCGCCCTCTCCGACGTCGCGTCGCGGAGCGATGAGCAACTCGACGACGCGCTGGCGGCCTACACCCTCGAGGAATCCTCGGTGTCCCAACGCCGCCGCCAGGTACAGCAGGTGATGGACGCCCTCAACGCCGAGATCGGCTCCCGCTATGCTCGAGGAGAGGCCTCCGTGGATGAGCGACTCGCCGAGTCAGGCGCGGCGCCGGACTCGGCGGGCGGTACCGACCAGTAGTCCGACCACTCCCAGTGCGACCACAGCCGCGGCGAGCAACGACAGCGGCTCGCCGGTGGGTGTCGACAGCGCCAGGACGGACATGCCACCTCCTTCAGTATCGGCCCATCCCCCCGATGGGGCCGGATTCTGTCACACGGCGCTACCGGGTACGGGGCCAGGTAGTCCAACCGGCTGCTCCGGTAGCTCCCCTCGGCATCGGCCGGGTCGTGGTACTCGAAGAGCCGCCAACTGCGCCAGGGAGTGACGCTCACCCCACGAGTCGTGCCGCGTCGCGTGCCGGGTGGACAACCCTGTACGGTGGTATCAAGAGAAACGTTGTCCAGCTGAACGGGGCCGCCGATTCCCCCGGCCGCCCCGTCCCTGCGCGAGGGGGTCGAGCCATGGGGCGCGGCCGAGCTAAGGCCAAGCAGACTAAGGTGGCCCGGGAGCTCAAGTACAGTTCTCCGACCACTGATCTGGAGGCCCTGCAACGGGAGCTCTCTGGCGATCCCAGCCCGCGAAACGAGAGCCCTCGGGGCGATCGCCACCGCAGCGATGAGGATCGCCTCAGGGACTCCTACGACGATGAGTACGACGAGTACCATCGCCGTTGAGCGAATGCACGGACATCCCCGCCGAAGCGCCCCTGAGGCTGTGTACCAGAAGGCTGGGCCCCACCAGTCAAAATCGCGGGTGATCCCCGCGGAGAATGGTGCGCTGCTCACCGTCGTCGGTAGCGTCAACCCCGACGTCGCAGGCCTTGTGCACCTCGCCGAGTACCCAGGCGGGAACATGCCTGGCGGTGAGCACGGCCATCGCCCGGTCGACCTCGTCCGGATTGATCACCGTGACCATCCCCACGCCCATGTTGAAGGTGCGCTCCATTTCCGCGCGCGGCACGCGTCCGCGGCGGGCGATCAGAGCGAAGGCGGCGTCCGGCGTCCAGGTGCCGCGGTGCAGCACGGCGACCAGCCCCCGGGGTATCACCCGCGCCAGATTCGCCGCCAGACCACCGTCGGTGATGTGCGCGAAGGTTCGCACCTCGGTCTCGGCGACCAAGGCCAGGCAGTCCTTGGCATAGATGCGGGTGGGTTCGAGTAACTGCTCCCCCAGGGTGCGACCGAACTCCTCCACATGGCCGTCCAGGGGCATCCTGGCGATGTCCAGCAGTACATGGCGGGCCAGCGAGTAGCCGCCGGTGTGCAGCCCGGAGGAGGCCATGGCGACCACCACATCGCCTGGACGCACCCGGTCCGGGCCGAGCAGCTCATCGGCCTCGACCACACCGACAGCGGTGGCGGACAGCTGGTAATCGCCGACGGCCAGCAGCCCGGCACGCTCAGCCGTCTGTCCACCCAGCAGCGCGCAGCCGGCCCGGATGCAGCCCGCCGACATGCCGGCCACCAACTCGGTGATCTGCTCCGGCACGACCTTGCCGACCGTGATGTAGTCCTGCAGGAAAAGTGGTTCGGCACCGCAGACGACGAGGTCGTCGACGACCATGGCCACCAGGTCGATCCCGATGGTGTCGTGCACACCCATCTCCTGCGCGACGGCGACCTTGGCGCCGACTCCGTCGGTCGACGAGGCCAGCACGGGCTCGCGCCAGGGGTCGAGCCTGAGCTTGAACAGGCCCGCAAAGCCGCCGATCCCGTCGAGTATCTCGGGACGGCTGGCCCGAGCCACGTGCGTACGCACCCGAGCGAGGGTTTCGCCAGTGACGACGTCGGTGGCATAAGGAGGGAAGGAGCTGTCGATCTCGGCCATGGGGGGTGACTCCCGAGCGTGCGGGGCGGCTTCGAGCGTTAACAGATCACGCTACCGGCTCAGGGGCGGCGCAGCGCATCCTCAGCGCCATAGCCCACCCCTATCGCGGGTTCCCCCTCGCCCGTCAGACCGCGCACCACCGCTTCGAGATTCTCCAGTAGGTGCTTACCGATGGATTCGCTCGGTGGCAGCGGGATGGGGTAGTCACCGTCGAAGCACGCCGCGCAGAGCCGGGATCGGGGCTGCTCGGAGGCGGCGACCAGACCGTCGAGGCTGATGTAGCCCAGGCTGTCGGCGCCGATGGAGCGGCGCACGCCGTCGATGTCGGCGCCGTTGGCGATGAGCTCGGCGCGGGAGGCGAAGTCGATGCCGTAGAAACAGGGCCAGCGCACCGGGGGGCTGGCGATCCGCACGTGCACCTCGATCGCGCCGGCCTCGCGCAGCATCCGGATCAGCGCACGCTGGGTGTTGCCGCGCACGATGGAGTCGTCCACCACCACGAGGCGCTTGCCGCGGATCACGTCGCGCAGCGGGTTGAGTTTGAGGCGGATGCCGAGCTGACGGATGGTCTGGCTGGGTTGGATGAAGGTACGCCCCACGTAGGAGTTCTTCACCAGTCCCGAACCGTAGGGAATGCCGGAGCCCTGCGCGTAGCCGATGGCCGCCGGGGTGCCGGACTCGGGCACCGGGATGACGAGTTCAGCCCACGCGGGGTGTTCCTTGGCCAGCCTGCGCCCGATCTCCACCCGGGTGGCGTGCACCCCGCGGCCGGAGATCGTGGTGTCCGGACGGGCCAGATAGACGTACTCGAACAGACAGCCCTTGGGCTCGGGGTTGGCGAAGCGCGAGCTGCGCAGCCCGCCGGCATCGATGGCCAGCAGCTCGCCGGGTTCCACCTCGCGGACAAAGCTCGCCCCGACGATGTCCAGCGCCGCGGTCTCGCTGGCCACCACCCAGCCGCGCTCCAGTCTGCCCAGCACCAGGGGGCGCACGCCGTGCGGATCCCGGGCGGCATACAGCGTGCCCTCGTCGCAGAAAACCAGCGAGAACGCTCCCCGCAGCTGGGGCAGCAGGCGCTGGGCGGCCTCCTCGATGCCGGTATCAACAGCCCCCGCCGCGAGCAGCCCGGTGACCAGGTCCGAGTCCGTCGTAGCGGCGTCCATCCCGGCTCGCGGGCCCGCGCCATTGCCGTGGCGGGTCGGACCGTCCACCGCGCGCGCCTGTTCCAGGAGCTCGGCGGTGTTCACCAGGTTGCCGTTGTGCCCCAGGGCCAGGCCCGAACCGGTGGCCGTGGTGCGGAAGGTCGGCTGCGCGTTCTCCCAGGTGGTGGAGCCGGTGGTGGAGTAGCGGCAGTGGCCGACCGCGATATGTCCGATCAGGCTGGAGAGCACCTGTTCGTCGAACACCTGGCTGACCAGCCCGAGATCCTTGAACACGAGCACCTGGGAGCCGTCCGACACCGCGATACCTGCGGCTTCCTGGCCCCGGTGTTGCAACGCGTACAAGCCGAAGTAGGCGAGCTTGGCGACTTCCTCGCCGGGCGCCCACACCCCGAAGACGCCGCACTCCTCGCGCGGTCCGCTGTCGTCGTCCGGGGGAAGGTTAAGGTCTTGGTCAAGGTCATGTCGGGGCGTGTCGTTGCCCACCTGCGACTCCCTGTCGCCGAGACTTGGATTTCCCTACTCTACTGCCCCGATCGGGTGCACGTCCTTCTCCGTGCATCTCACGCGACGACACCGCCGGAGCCGAGTACCGCTTTGATGTCGCCGCAAAACGCGGCGGAGACCTCAACGCTGTAGTTCCCCAGCATGAGGGTGAGGTTCTGCGTGCCCTGGAGTTGAAGCCGCACGGGGCGATTGCCGGGGTGGGAGTCGAGCACCCGCTTGAGGTTCTCGACCAACAGGGGGGTGACCTTCTGGGTCTGGGTGACCAGTACCACCGGGGGTTGCTCACCCACAGCCAGCAGGTCGGCGTCCTCGATGTTGAGCGGCACGACATCGGTGGCGAAGATGCTTACCGTGCCGTCTCGACGGTTGATCCTGCCCTGCACCGCCACGGCCGAATCCTCGACGAGGTTGGGGGCGAGCACCTCGTAGCTGCGCGGGAAGACCAACACCTCCACGGATGCCTCCAGGTCCTCGACCGTGGCAATGGCCCAGGGCTCACCGCTTTTGTTGATCCTGCGCTGCACCGAAGAGATCATTCCTGCGATCTTCAGGTTCTGCCGCTCGTCCCGACTCGGCAGGTCCTCGCCGATGAGTTCGGCTATCGGCAGGTCCCGATATTTACGAATGATGTGCTCGGCACCCGAGAGGGGGTGCGAGGAGACGTAGAGCCCCAGCATCTCTCGCTCATAGCCCAGCAATTGCTTGCGTGGCCATTCGTCGGGGCTGTAGGTGACATCAAGACCAAAGGGAGGGGCGTCTTCTCCGGACGACAGTTCGCCACCGAACAGATCGAACTGCCCGATCTCCTGCTGCCGCTTCACGCCCATCACCGCGTCGATCGCCGCTTCATGGTGCGCACACAGACTCATGCGGGTATTGCCGAGCTCGTCGAAAGCTCCCGCCTTGATCAATGACTCGATCGTGCGTTTGTTGCACGCCGTGATCTCGGCCTTGTTCAGGAAATCCGAGAAGCTGGTGTAGCGCCCCTTCGCTTCCCGCGTTCGGATGACCGAGGCGACGACATTGGTGCCGACGTTGCGTACCGCTTCGAGTCCGAAGCGGATATCGGTGCCGATCGCGGTGAACCGGTGGCCGGACTCGTTGACGTCGGGCGGCAACACCTTGACCCCCATCTTGCGCGCCTCGGCGAGGTAGACGGCCATCTTGTCCTTGTCATCCCGGACGCTGGTGAGCAGCGCCGCCATGTACTCGGCCGGATAGTTCGCCTTGAGGTAGGCGGTCCAGTAGGACACGAGGCCGTAGCCGGCGGTGTGGGCCTTGTTGAAGGCGTAGTCGGAGAACGGGACGAGGATGTCCCACAGGGTCTTGATGCTCTTATCGGAATAACCGTTCGCCTGCATACCCTCACTGAACGGGATGTATTCCTTGTCGAGGATCTCTTTTTTCTTCTTGCCCATCGCGCGGCGGAGCAGATCGGCACTGCTGAGGCTGTAGCCGGCCACTTTCTGGGCGATCGCCATGACTTGTTCCTGGTAGACGATCAGGCCGTAGGTCTCGTCGAGGATGTCGGCGAGTGGCTCAGCCAGTTCGGGATGGATCGGCTCGACGGGTTTGCGACCGTTCTTGCGGTCGGCATAGTCATTGTGCGCGTTCGCCCCCATCGGCCCTGGGCGGTAGAGCGCGAGGACGGCGGAAATGTCACCGAAGCTGGTCGGAACCATGGACCGCAACAATGCCCGCATCGGTCCACCATCGAGCTGGAACACACCGAGCGTGTCACCCCGGGCCAGCAATTGATAGGCAGCCGTGTCGTCCAGTGACAGAGAGTTCAGATCGATCTTGATTTCTCGGTTGGCGAGGACGTTCTCGATCGCCTCATCGAGAATGGTGAGGTTGCGCAGCCCCAGGAAGTCCATCTTCAACAACCCCATGGCCTCACAGCTGGGATAGTCGAATCCGGTGATGATCGCGCCGTCCTGGTCACGTCGCCAGATCGGCAGCACGTCGAGCAACGGCTCGGCCGAGAGGATGACCCCTGCCGCGTGCACGCCTGCCTGGCGGGTCAGGCCCTCCAACCCACGCGCCGTGTCGAACACCTTCTTCGTATCGGCATCGGAGTCCAACAAGGCCCGGAACTCGGCTGCCTCACCATGTCTTGGGTGCGCGGGTTCCACAATTCCGGACAGCGAGATGTCCTTACCCATCACCGCGGGGGGCATGGCCTTGGTCAATCTGTCGCCCAGCGAGTACGGATAGCCCAGGACCCGGGCCGCGTCCTTGAGTGCTGCCTTCGACTTGATCGTCCCGAAGGTGACGATCTGGGCGACCTTCTCCTCACCCCACCGCTCGGTGACGTAACGGATCATTTCACCGCGTCGACGCTCGTCGAAGTCCAGATCGATATCCGGCGGGCTCACCCGCTCCGGGTTCAGGAACCGCTCGAACAGCAGGGAGTGATCCATCGGATCGAGATCTGTTATCTCCAGCGCGTAGGCGACGATCGATCCCGCAGCAGAGCCTCGACCGGGCCCGACGCGAATGTTGTTGTGCCTGGCGTACTGGCAGAGGTCGGCAACAACCAGGAAGTACGCCGGAAATCCCATCGCACCGATAACTTGCAATTCGTACTCGGCGCGGGCCTGCCGATCCGGTGGGATTCCGTCCGGGTAGCGTCGCGCCAGGCCCGCTTGGACCTCTTTGGCGAGCCACGAGTTCTCGGTCTCACCCTCGGGCAGTGGAAAACGGGGCATCCGGTCGACGAACTGGAAGACCTCATCGTAGGACTGCACGCGTTCGGCGATCACCAAAGTATTGTCGCAGGCCCCCGGGAGCTGCTCGTCGAACATGGTCCGCATTTCCTCGGCCGACTTGAGATAATATCCGTCGCCGTCGAATTTGAACCGGTTCGGGTCGTGCAGCGTCTTGCCGGACTGCACGCACAGCAGTGCCTCGTGGGCAGTGGACTGGTCCCGGGTGACGTAGTGGCTGTCATTGGTGGCCAGGGGTGGCAAGCTGAGCTGCTCGGCGATCATGCGCAAGCCGTCGCGAACCCGGCGCTCGATGTCCAGGCCGTGGTCCATTATCTCGAGATAATAGTTCTCCACACCGAAAATGTCCCGGAAGTCCGACGCCGCCTGCAATGCCTCACGGTCGTGCCCCAGCCGTAGCCGGGTTTGTACTTCCCCGGAGGGACAGCCGGTGGTGGCGATGATTCCTTCCGCATGCTGGGCCAGCAGCTCGCGATCCATCCGCGGCTTGAAATAGTATCCATCCAGACTGGCGACGCTCGACAGGCGGAACAGATTGCGCAGCCCGGTGGCGTTCCGCGCCAACAGGGTCATGTGCGTATAGGCACCGTTGGATACGTCGTCGCTGCGCTGATCCGGTGTTCCCCAGCGCAGCTGTTTCTTGAGGTATCTCGATGCGGGCGCCACGTACGCCTCGATGCCGATGATCGGTTTGACCCCGGCCTTGGTCGCCTGCTGATGGAAGAAGTACGCCCCGAACATGTTCCCGTGATCGGTCATGGCGATGGCGGGCATGCCGAGCCTCGCAGCCTCGGTGAACAGCGGAGCTATCTTGGCCGCCCCATCGAGCATCGAGTACTCGGTGTGTACGTGCAGGTGTACGAACGAGTCACCAGACACCGACGACGCCTCCTTCCACTCCCGCTGCCCCCGAGACGGGCAGCTGCCGGCCGCAGCCCTGGACCCTAGTCCCTGCCTCGGACAGATCGCCGCCGCGCGGACCGGACACCTGGAACCGCTACCCGGAGCTACCGGGAAGAGCGAACTCAGAAGGGTGCATCCAGTGGTAGTTACCGGACGTCGGGTAGGTACGGATCCAGCTCGCCGATCTCGAAGCGGCACATGCCGATCACGTGCCAGAACTGCCCACCGACATCGCCCTCGCGCTTGTAGCGACCGTCCGGTGCCAGCGCGGCCCACCCTTCAGGTAGCCCGAGCAGAGTCAATCGGTTCACGGGTGCCTGGTCGGGGAGGGACCGCAGCCGGGCGGTTCCGTCACCGCTTCCGGTGGCCAGGAACTGTCCGGACTCGAGGTCCCACACCCGGGCGGTCATGTCCTACGAGGCGCTGGCGAGGATGCCGGAGGCGAAGTCGACGGCATAGACCCGGTCGGTGTGCCCTTCCAGCGTCCGAACCAGCCTCCCCGACGCCGCATCCCAGAGCCGGATCATGCGGTCGTCACACCCGGTGGCGATCAGGGAACCGTCAGCGTTGAACGAGATCGAACGCACCCGGCCGTAATGCGGGGCCAGGGTGTGCGCCAAACGTCCGGATGGCCGCTCAGCAGGTGGCGGAGCTGATCGGTGGCGGCGTCCCAGAGTCGCACCCCACCGTCTGTGTCGCCGCTGGCGAGCAGAGGCTCGTGCGGGTGGAAGGCCAAGGTGTACACCCGGCCGGTATGTCCCCGCAGCTCCGCGCGCAGCTGGCCGGTTGCCGGGTCCCACAGGCGTACCGTTCCGGCCGATCCCCCGGTAGCCAGCAGGCCGCCGTGGCCGGGGCAGACGGCGACTCGGTAGACCGACCCGGTCGCACCGGTGAGTTCGTCTCGCGTCTCGCCGGTCACGGTGTTCCACAGCAGGGCGCTACCGTCCCGGTAGGCGGCCGCGATCAGCCGACCGGTGAAGGCCAGGCTGAAGATGAGTCCACGCCCGGTGGACAGCTCACGCCGCAACGAACCGTTCTTGAGGTCCCATAGTCGCAAGACACCGTTGGCGTCCCCGGTGGCCAGTTCCTGCCCGGACGCGCTGATGGCCACCGGCCACGACCACTGCTCGTGGCCCTCCAGGAGATACCGGCAGTGGCCGGTGGCCGCGTCCCAGATCCGCACCGTGCCGTCGTCGGATCCGGTGACCAGAATGTCCTCGCCGTAGGCCACCGCGAACACCCGGCCCCGATGCCCGGGCAAGGTTCGTAAGGGCAAGCCGGTCGAGGTATCGCAGATCAGCACACCACCGCCGTCGCTGCCGATCGCCAGCATGCCCCCGTCCGGGCTGTAGTCCAGAACCTGAGGAAGCCGACCCAGCTCAGCATCAAAGCCGTGCCGGACCCCGATCGAGGCCGGGGCGAGTTCGGTCTCGACCGGATCGCCAGGAGCCACGGCCGCCCCATAGCGCTCCGGAACGTCTGGAACAGCTGTCGTATCAATCAGCGCCGCCCGGCTCCACCGGCTCCTGGCCATGATCACGCCGGTGAGATCGGCCTGAAACAGCCTGGCGTGACGGAAGTCGGCACCCGTGAGATCGGCGCCGTTGAGCTGCGCTTCGTCCAGGCGCGCCCGCGCCAGCGCAGCGTCGCGCAGGATCGCCCCTCGCAGATTCGCTCCCACCAGGCTGGCTCCGGTGAGATCGGCTCCGGTGAGATCGACCCCCCGCAGATCACGGTAGGACAGATCCTCGCCCTTCAGGGAGGCCCCTCGCATGTCCGCAGTGGGTTGAACGTGCAGCCGGGCACTCACCTTGTAGGCGTTGGCCCGGGCCGCATCGGTGACATCGGCGCTGCTGGATACCGAGTCCGCCCAGACCTGGCAGGCCCGGGTATCGGCAAGGTCGCCCAAGAAAGCGACGGTGAGCTGGGACAGCGGGCGCTGGTGCAGTTGCGGGGGTGCGAGCACCCCGGAGTTGAGCTGCTCGGCGATCGTGTCGGCGACCAACCACTCGACCACCGAGCTGTGGATGAAACCGAACTGCTCCTCCTCGGTGCGCACCAGCAGGCTGTCCCGGCCCATCGCGAAGGCTGTCTGGTCCGCAGACAGCTGACCGTCCGCCAGGCCGGACAGTGCCTCGGCCACCTCGGTGAGCGCGGGAAGCCGCAGGTGCGACTCACCGGCCTCCCACAGCCGCAGCGCCAGCGTGGTCACGGCCTTGCGCAGGTCGTCCAACCGCAGCGTGGTCGCAGCGCCGGGACTCACCGCCCGGTTCGCCTCGTAGGACAGCCAGGACTCGAGGATCTGCCGGTACAGTCCGGCCGCGCTGATCTTGTTCCGGGCATCGGCCGCGGCGCGCAGCCGATCCTCCTCCAACTCGGCGATGAAGCAGAGCATCCGCGGGTTCTGGGCCAGATCGAGCAGGTTCTGAATTTCCCTGATCAATTCCACCCGGGAATCAGCCTTGTGATAATCCCCGCCGAAGCGGTTCACCAGGTACATGCGGATCCGCGTGGAGCTGAAGCCCTCGACGGTGAGGATCCGCCGGTGGGGCAGCAGGTCGACCCGCTGGCCCAGTGCGGTCAGCACCTGGGCGGTGGACTTGAAATGCTGGGTCCGGCCGGCCACCACGACCTTCGCCTGATCCTGCACCGCCGCCAGCAGGGTGTGCAGGTGCTCGGCGGCGCGGTCGTAGGTGAGCCGGGTCACCAGCTCATCGAAACCGTCGAACAGCAGGATGATCCGGCCCTCGCCGAGCATGTAGTCGAATGCCTTGAAGTTGGCCAGTCCCTCGTTGTCATTGGCCAGGTGCGCGGCTACCAGGCCATGGACGGTGTGCGCCTTGTCCAGCCCCCGCAACTCGATCAGAATCGGGATCAGATGCGGTTTGGTCTCGGCGATCCGCCGGGCCACCTCCCGCAGCGCGAACGTCTTGCCACCCCCGAAATCACCGAGCAGCAACACGAACCGGGCATAGTCGGCGGTGACCAGATCGATGAGCTCCTCAGCAAGGTCGTCCCGAACGCCGGGATCGCTGCCGTCCAACTCCCGGAAGCGCTGCGGCACGTACAGCTCGGGAGGGTAACGGGGATCGGTGCGCAGCCGGTTCGTCTGCTTGTCGAGGTAGCCGCTCAGATCGAGCAGGCCCTGGAACTCCAGGAAGCTGCGCACCCGCACCCCCCGGCGCAGCGCCTCCTCCCGGAGCTCACGCGCCGGCGGGGGACCTTCGTAGACCAGCTCCGAACCGGGACCGGGCTCATAACGCAGGAATCCGTCCACAGCGTCCCGGCTCAGTGCTCCCACATGGGCACCTATCCGCCACTGCGGGTTGAGCTCCCCCTCCGGACGGGTGACCAGCAGGTGCGGTGGATCGGTCTCGACACGAAGGATCTGGACCCGCTCGTAGCCGGTCTTGCAGACCTCCTCGATGCGATCCAGGAACAGGCTGTGGGGGTCGGCGAGAGGCGTCGGCTCGGGCTGCTCCGTCGCAGCAACGAGTTCGCTCTCCCCCGCAGCGAGTTCCTGCCGCGGGGTCGTGGCGAATGCGCCACCGACTGCGCGCCACTTGCACTCGATCAGTACCGGCTGCTCGACGGCTGTGGTGCCATAGGCCGAGAAGCGCCGCAGTCCCTCGGGACTCACCTGGATGATCTCTTCCTGGCCGGGACCGGCCGCGGGCACCACCACCAGGCCGGAGGCGAGCAGTCCGTGGCTCGACCCCCCGGACCGGGGCCGTGCAGCAGCAGGTTGAGCCGGCGTCCCAGCAGTCGATCGAGGGTGCCCACGTCGCGCAGCAGGGCGGGGTCGGCCCCCACCCACCCGCCGCCGGGATCGGAATCGTGGCGGACGATCCCGATCCGCAACCACTCGGAATCCTCGAACGGACGCAGCCACTTGGCGAACCAGGCGGCCTGCGCCTCTCCGATCCAGCCGTATACAATCCGCACGGCGCCCCGGAGTTATATTTCACGAAGTCGGCGGCGTGGGGAGAATTTCAACATGCCATCATCAACGCGGTAGAACCACTTCGGTGCGGACGTTTACGTGAGATGGACCCATCCGGAATTCGAATCCTCGATTTGGTGAACAACACCTCAGAGAAAAGTCCACAACGACAACAGCTGCTCAGATACGGCTACGACGAGATCGCCGATGAGGTCAACGGCGGACACGATCGTTTTCATCCACATGTGACACCGGCCTGGCCGCGGGACTCCAATTTTCGCGTTCCCCTCGACAATCTTCCCCTTCCTCCCACATTCAACGGGTTACTGAGCGAACTCGCTTTATTCGGCATGAGCGGTTATGGCACCTGCACGAAGAGCTACGGCATTTTTCCACTCAAGCGTCGGTGAGGTTCGTTCCGTGATCCGATTCAGCACACTTGACTGGATCAGGATCGGCCTTTTCGTCGCCGGTGTCGCGTGTGTGGTGACCGGCCTGCTGCCCAGAGAACAGGCCGAGGACAACATCGGACGGATCATACCCCTGCTGCTGTTCCTCGGCAGCGTGATCGTGTTGGCCAAGCTGGTACGAGAGGCACAGGTCTTCGACGTCATCGCGGTCCGGCTGGCGATCGCGGGGCGGGGAAACTACGTAGCCTTGTTCTTGTGGTGCGTGGTCTTCGCGTCCCTCACCACGATCTTTCTCAACCTTGATACGACCGCAGTGTTGCTGACACCGGTGATGCTGGCCCTTGCGGCAAGAGTCCGGATCGCCGCACTCCCGCTCGCGATGACCACTATCTGGCTGGCCAATACCGCGAGCCTGCTGCTGCCGGTATCGAACCTCACGAATCTGCTCGCCGCTGATCGCGTCGCGCTGGAGGCACCGGCGTTCGCCGCTCGGATGTGGCTCCCCCAACTCGCCGCGATCACCGCTACCATGCTATTTCTCTGGCTCTTTTATTGGCGCCGGGCTCATCGGGGCAGCGATCGGTACCTTCCGCCGCAGCCGCTGAAGCTGGAGGAGCCGAAAAAACGCGCCCTCTTCGCGGTGGCCAGTGCGGCTTGCCTGCTGTTCATCTTCGCCATACCATTCCTCGGCGAAGAGATCGGATATGCGGCACTGGCCGCCGCGCTGATCGTCGTGCTGGCCTTCGCTCGTTTCGACCGCGCGAAGCTGCGGCTGAGCCTCTTCCCCTGGCAGCTCCTGGTCTTCGTCAGCGGACTTTTCCTGGTGGTTCCCACGCTCAGCCGGTACGGCCTCACCGAGGTGATGACCGCACTGATCGGCACCGATGACAATGGGGTGGGGGTGTACCGGGCAGCGCTGGGCGGAGCCGGGCTCTCCAACGTGCTCAACAATCTTCCGGCCTACGCCGCGGGTGAGGCGATCATCCCCACCGGGAACAGCGATCAGCTCCTGGCTCTACTCATCGGCACCAACGTAGGACCGATCATCACCCCGTGGGCGTCGCTGGCCACCCTGCTGTGCCTGGAGGCCTGCCGCGAACACCACCTTCGCGTTCCGCTCGGCAAGTTCATGCTGACCGGCTTCGGCTTGGGGGCTGTCGCGGTGACCTCGAGTGTCGGGGCGTTGCTGCTCATGCGCTGACCTGATGTGGACGATCCACCGCAGTGCGAACCAAAGCGAGCAGCTCGTGGATGGCCTCGGGGCGGCCGGCCACAAAGCTGCGGTCATCCTCCGGGATGTCGACGTGCTCATCGAAGGGCGAGCCATCCAGGGAGCACATGGTGATACCGGCTTCTTGCGCAATCAAGCTACCCGCCGGGAGATCGATCGCCTCAGGGCGATAGCCCACAAATCCGTCAATGTCCCCGCGGGCCAGCATCACCCAGGCCAACAGTGGTGCCCATAGCTGCAATACCCTTTTCACGCTCAGCTCCATAGCGGCCCGTAGCGCCCTGGCCGTACTATTGGCCCGGCTCACGCTGTGTCCCTGCGTCCAGGCCAGCACCGGTCCGCCGATAGCCGGTCGGCGTGATAGGCGTACCGGCACACCGGCCGGACCCCGGGCTCCCTGCCCCCGGACCGCTGACCAGGTCTGGCCCAGGTGGCCGCCTCGCCGTGAACCATCGTGGCGTGAAAGTTACCGGCCGGCAGGGAGTAGGTGTCTCCTTGCCGGTTCAATTCCGCTGCGGTGACCTGGCAACGAACCAGCCTCGGGGTTTCCCGCACCTCATCGATGTCCGCGCAGCTGTGTACCTCGAAGATCCGATACGTGGGATTGTCCGGCGCATCGGTGACATCGATGAGTTCGTTGCGCACGCTACCGTAGAGAACGTGGCTGATCAGGTCCCAGCTGTGCGCGTGAATCATCGATGTGGTCGGACTCGCGCTCGGCAGGCTATCGCTCCACACGTGCACGCAGACCCCCTGATCACCGGTGCGCTCGACGGGAATGCACACAAAGCCTAGGGGATGGCGTATGGCGGTGACGTCTCGGCGATCCTGGGCGATCTCGCAGAGGACGTTCAGTACCCATCCGGGTGCGGCTTGTTCGGCCGTGCCGCCCAGCATGGCCCGACGGAAGCTGTGGTAGTCCATTATCGATCATGGATAGGGGTTCTTGGCCCGAATGGCCTTGCGGATGATGTCGTTGGTGTCACGTTCGCTGAAGGAGGAAGGTAGTTCCAGCCCCCACAAAGTGGAGAGCCTGCGGGTCTCCTCAATGGTCGGTTCGTCGCTGAGCTGAAGTTCGCCGATCTCCTCGAGATGCACCCGCTGTGCCTGCCTGAACGAGGAAACCAATTCCCGACTGTAGGCGTCATAGTAAGGCCTGCCCTTCTCGAACATCAGTGCCTGGGCGGCGGGATCCTCCTGGGTCATGATCACACAACGCGAGGAAACGTCCCAGCGGAACGTCGTCATGGTCTTGGACAGCCCCACCTCGATCGTGAGGAAAGAAGCACAGCGCTGCACTCCTTGAGCGTCACAGCGTGGAGATAGGTGCCCGTGCCCCCCTTGAAGATCCACTGTTCGGTTGCGTGTCGCGCCTCGGCGTGCGCCTGGCCCACCTCGAGGCCCCTGAGCAGGCGTACCGCGGAGGCGTGCGTCAGTGCCTGTGCGGCTGCCCTGCGGTCACCGAGGAGCGTGACGGCAAGAAGCGCCAGAACGAGCAGGATCGCGGCGTTGACCTGGTCGGTGCCCAGCACGTCGGCCAACGCAAGAATGCCGACCGCTATCGAGATCAACAGCGCCAGGACGGCATCGATGTTCCGTCTGACTCACCTCGTGAACCGCGCCATAACCCCATCCCCGGTTGCCGATCGTACGGTTAGAGTAACGGAGGGTATGTCACAAGGAGCTGTTTCTGGCGAGACCGCTTAACCCCAAAATAGCCATCGGCAACACCGCGTTTCCCCGATCCGCAGCTCCGCTGGGTGGCGCGTACTGCTCATAACTCATAACGCGGGCAAGGTGAAGCGCTCGACGAGCAGGCTCGTGACGACCTGCGGGGGGCCCGGTCGGGCGTAGAGGTAGCCCTGGGCGGAGTCACAACCGATGGCTCGCAGCCGGGCCGCCTGTACCTCGGTCTCCACCGCCTCCGCGGTGACCGTCAACCCCAGGGTGTGCGCCATCGACACGAGAGTGCCCATGATCCGCTGATCCACCGGGTCACCGGTCGGGGACCGCAGCCCGTCCATGAACGCGCCGGCCATTTTCAGCGCATCCACCGGTAGGCGTCGCAGGTAGGCGAGGTTGGAGTAGCCGGTGCCGAAGTCGTCGATCGCGATCCGGACCCCCAGGTCGGCCAGCCGGCGCAGGGTGCTCAGCGTCTCGCGGTCGGTACCCATCGCCGCGCTCTCGGTGAGCTCGAGCTGCAGCCGGGAGGCACTCAACCCGGTTTCTTCCAGGATCCCGCCCACCACGTCGACCACTGCGGGATCCCGTACTTGGCGCTCAGCCAGGTTGACCGAGATGAACCCGCGGGACCACTGGGTCGCCTGCCAGCATGCCTGGCGCAGCACCCACTGCCCCAGCGGCACGATCAGCCCGGTCTCCTCGGCCAGCCCGATGAACCGGTCCGGCCCCAAGCGTCCCAGCTCGGGGTGCCACCAGCGAACCAATGCCTCCGCCCCGATCACCGAGGCGTCGGCGAGGCCCACGATCGGCTGGTAGTCGAGGTAGAACTCTTCGGCTTCCAGTGCCTCGGGCATCGTCGCGGCCAGCCTGAAGCGGGCGACCTGCTTGGCATGTCGCTCGGCGTCGTAGAGCGCCCAGCGCCCCTTGCCCTCCCCCTTTGCCCAGTAGAGCGTGATGTCCGCGGCTTGCATCAGCTCAGCCGGGGTGGTGCCCTCCACCGGGCACTCGACGATGCCGATACTGGCCGTCACCACCAGCTCGTGCCCGGCGATGTGCACCGGCTCCGCCAGCGCCTTCAGCACGGAGTTCGCCACGGAAATGACCTCATCGGTGCCGGCGCAGTTCTCCACCAGCACGACGAACTCGTCCCCGCCCATCCGGGCCGCCAGCCGAGAGCCACCGTGGGCACAGCCGTGCAGTCGCCGGGCCACCGCGGCCAACAACTGATCACCGACATCGTGCCCGAGGCTGTCGTTGATGACCTTGAAACCGTCGAGATCTAGGTAGCACACCCCGACCCGGGTCTTGCCGCCGGAGAAGATCTGAGCCAGCCGGTCCAGGAACAGCGCTCGGTTGGGTAACTGGGTAAGGGGGTCGTGCAGGGCCTGGTGTCGCAGCCGGCTCTGCAGGCGATGCCGGTCGGTGACGTCCTCGGCCATGGCGACCCAGAATCGGGGGGCTCCGCCGTCCTCGCGCACGAGGGTCGCGGACAACTGGGCCCACAGCACACCACCGTCGGCTCGAACCAGCCGACGCTCCAGCCGGAAGTGATCGTGCTGACCGCTCAGCAGTTTCTGGGCCATGGACTGCAGCTTCACCCGGTCGTCGGGATGTACCAGTTCGGCGATGCCGATCCGGGGCACGTCGTCGGGCGGATGGCCGAGCATCGCCAGGAGCGCGGCGTTGGCGTCCAACACGGTGCCGCTGAGGTCGATGATCGCGATACCCACCCCGGCCTGGCTGAACAACGCGCGAAACCGGGCGTCGCTGGCCCGCAGCGCGTCCTCGGCATGGCGCCGGGATGCCAGCATGGTGCGCAGGACCGATTCCTGCTCCAGGTGAATGCGTTCGCGCAGCTCCCGGGTGTACCCACCGGCCAACGCGCCTTGCATGGCCGCAACCCGCTCGTCGGCGGGACCGCCTCCCAGCTCCAGTCCGAGCAGTTCGATGGTCCGGCGCAGTGTCTCCGAAGTGGCGAAATGCGACGCGCCCAGCCGCGCCCCGACATGCGCCGCGGCTTCGGGACAAAACGGCTCCGCCACCAACGCGTTCTCCAGGGCAGCTGCGTACTCGGTGAGCAATCTTTCCAGCTCGACGCGGTCCAACGGAACAAAGCCGGTGCCCGCCACAGCTTGGGCCCACACCCGGGCAAATGCCGTTCTCATCGCGATCCCCTTACCGATGTGCCAGCCACCGGGCAGCCGCGGTAGCACGACAGCATCCAGCGGCCCCTCCCCTGCATCCAGTGCCGCCCCAAGGTTGGATGACCCTCCCGCCCCGGGAGCGAGACGACGGAACCTCCCCGACCTCAGCGCCGGCAGCTCCAGGTCACCACGGGCCGTAGCGAACACCGGGTGAGGCGTAATCGATCGACCTCACATTCTGTGAGCCGACCACTCCCGGGGGTATTGTGCGCCTGGCCGGGTTCCTCGTGTCAAGTGCCCCTCACGCCGAGCTCGATGGTCCACTGGGTAAGTGGCCTACCAGCGGTAACCACCCCGACACATCGGCCCGGGTGCCCGAAACCGCTAGTCGGCCGTCCGCCAACGCCGCCGCCCAGAGCTCCCGTCCGGTGGCGAGTTTCAGCCAGGTCCGCGGATCGGTTTCCACTACATTAGGTGGAGTACCTCGGGTGTGCCGCAGCCCCGCCACGCATTGCACCGCGGCGAACGGCGGAACCCGCACCTCCACTGTCGCCCCGGGAGTCAGCTGGGCGAGGGTGCGCAGGCTCAGCCGGACGGCGTGAGCCAGCTCGGCGCGACCCGGTTCCGGCGCCTGCCCGTCCAACCAGGACGCGACGGCGCCGAGCGCAGCACGCAACTCGTGGGGGTCGACCTGGCCGCGCCGAGACATCTCAGGGGCCGAACAGTGCGGGCAAGGTGGCTTCCCATGCGGTGCGCAACTCATCCAGACCGAAAGCGGCGACGCCGACGATTTCCAGGGTATTCGCTGTGTTGATGTGGCCGAGCGGGGTCACCGGGACCCCGTGCGCAGTGCACAGCTGCGCGACACGGTGTGCATGAACGGCGGACACGCCGAGGAGGAGGCGGGCGGCGGATTCGGCGAACAGGGCGACGAAGGGGTCGAGGGGGGCGGGAAGGGTGATTTGGGCGCCATGGTTGCTCAGCAGGGCGGCTTCCACGAGGGCTTGGGCGAGGCCGCCTTCGGACAGGTCGTGAGCGGCGCTGACCAGGCCCTCGCGTGAGACCGTGGCGAGCAGCTGGGCGATCGCCTGCTCGCGGGCCAGATTCACCATGGGGGGGCGCCCGCCGAGATGGGCGTGCACCTCGTGCGCCCATTCGCTGCCGCCGAACTCCTCACAGGTCTCGCCCAGCAGCCAGACGGCGTCGCCCGGCTCGCCCAGGCCGGTGGGGATCCGGCGTTGTACGTCATCGATCACCCCGAGCACCCCGACGACGGGGGTGGGCAGGATCGCGGTGTCGCCGGTCTGGTTGTAGAAACTCACGTTGCCACCGGTCACCGGGATGCCCAGGGCGGCGCAACCGTCGGCCAGCCCGCGGACGGCCTGCTCGAACTGCCACATCACGCCGGGATCGGTCGGGGCACCGAAGTTGAGGCAGTTCGTCACGGCCACCGGGGTGGCCCCGGTGACCGCGACGTTGCGGTAGGCCTCGGCCAGGGCGAGCTGCGCACCGGCGTAGGGGTCCAGCGCGCAGTACCGGCCGTTGCAGTCGGTTGCCACCGCGACCCCCCGCCCCGTGGTCTCGTCGATGCGCACCAGACCCGCGTCGCTGGGCTGGGCGAGCACGGTGGCGCCGCGCACATAGCGGTCGTACTGGTCGGTGACCCAGGCGCGCGAGCACAGCCCGGGACTGGCCACCATCCGCAGCAGTGTCGCCGCGAGCTCCCGAGGTGTGGCCGGGCGAGGGAGGGCATCCGGAGTGCTGAGTTGCAGCGTGTCCTGGCCCGCCGGCCGCAGTACGCGGCGGTGGTAGACCGGGCCGTCGTGGGCGACGGTGCGCGGCGGCACGTCCACCACGGTCTCACCCCGCCAGGTGATCACCAGCCGATCGCCGTCGGTCACCTCGCCGATCACCGTGGCGAGGACGTCCCATTTGCGGCACACCGCCAGGAAGGCGTCCACATCGTCGGGACGCACGACGGCGCACATCCGCTCCTGCGACTCGCTGGAGAGGATCTCGGCCGGAGTCATGTGTGGCGCCCGCAGGGGCACCGCGTCGAGCTCCACGTGCATGCCGCCGTCGCCCGCGCTGGCCAGCTCACTGGTCGCGCAGGACAACCCCGCCCCGCCGAGATCCTGGATACCGGCCACCAGCCCGGCGCCGAAGAGCTCCAGGCAGCACTCGATGAGCACCTTCTCGGTGAACGGGTCACCGACCTGCACGCTGGGCAGTTTCCCGCGGCTGTTCCTGCTGCCGTCGCCGCCGAAGCTCTCGCTGGCCAGCACACTGACCCCCCCGATGCCGTCGAGGCCGGTGCGCGCACCGAAAAGAATGATCTTGTTGCCGGCGCCGCTGGCGTGCGCCAGGTGCAGATCCTCGGTCCGCATCACGCCGACGCACAGCGCGTTGACCAGCGGGTTTCCTGTATAGGAGGGATCGAAACACACTTCGCCCCCGATGTTGGGCAGGCCGAGGCAGTTGCCGTAGCCCCCTATTCCGGCGACGACGCCGGGCAGCACCCGCTTCGTGTCGGCGGCATCCGCGGGGCCGAAACGCAGCGGGTCGGCGATCGCGATCGGCCGGGCGCCCATCGCCATGATGTCCCGCACGATCCCGCCCACGCCCGTCGCGGCACCCTGATAGGGCTCCACATAGGACGGATGGTTGTGACTTTCGATCTTGAAGGTCACCGCCCAGTCGTCCCCGACGTCGACCACGCCGGCGTTCTCCCCGATCCCGGCGAGCATCCGCCGACGCATCTGTTCCGTCGTCGTCTCCCCGAAGTAGCGCAGGTGCTCCTTGGAGGACTTGTAGGAGCAGTGCTCGCTCCACATCACCGAGTACATCGCCAGCTCGGCCTCGGTGGGCCGGCGCCCGAGGATCTGCCGGATCCGCTCGTACTCGTCGTCAGCCAGTCCCAACTCGCGGTAGGGCTGCGGGAGCTCGGGGGTGGCAGCAGCACGCTGCACGGAGTCGACGGCCGGGTTGTGCACCCGCTGACGGTATTCGAAGCGGTGTGTGGAGCCGACACGAGGTTGGGAGGTTTCTCCGCATGGCAGCTTCTTGTCGATCCGGATCTTCTGGACGCGCCAACCAACTCGGTACGGACAAATCCTGCGGCAGGAACTAGCCGCACACTTCGGTGACAGCAACTTTTCATCAACACATCGAAATGCAACATCAACAGGTCTCCGGCCGAACAACGGAGCCCAGAGGTTGTCCCGGCACTTCCGGAAAAGGCCGATTTTTCCCAAATTTCCTGAGCCGCCCGAGGACAACCGCCGAGCAGGCCACAGAGACCGGTTACTGCCGTATCTACCACCGCACCTGTTGCGCTCCCCTGCCCCGAGCGGCAGACCATATAGAGATGGCCTGACTCGACGATCGCCCCCGGAGCAGGTGACCTGGCTTGATGAGGTAGCGCCTGATGTGGCGACAACACCGCTACAGGTAGTGACATCGGCGCCGGCAACCGTCCGATATGGTTCGATGGTCGGCATGACAGCGAAACCTTGTGCCAGACGTCCGCCGGGAAGAGTTCCGCCATGGCAACGAATTGACAGCACGGTCGTGCACACGACGTCGTGGTTCGAGGTACGACGCGACTCAGTGATTCGTCCGGACGGCGGTTTCGACAGCTACATGCACGTGATGACGCCGGGGTCGGTGACAGTGCTTGCGATGGACCACGAAGACCGCATCATGTTGACGAGACAGTGGATATACACCCACGAATCAACCCAGTGGCGACTGCCCGGCGGTGGCGTCGATCTAAACGACGACAATTTTCTTGCCGCCGCTCGCCGAGAACTTGCCGAAGAGACCGGACTGGAAGCCGGTCACTGGGAGCCGCTTGGTCAGGTCCACGAAGCGGATAGTCTGAGTAACCACGTCGACCGCATCTTCTTCGCCACCGATCTCACCAGTTGCGAGCAACGACTCGAGCCAGGCGAAGCAGATCTCAAGATAGAATGGATCTCGTTCGACAAAGCTCTCCAGCTGGTGCTTTCCGGCGAGTTGCCGCATGCCGGGAGTGCATACGCCGTCCTGTTGATGGCGGTACGCCGAAACCACACCGGCACCTGCGGGTTTCCCGTTTCCTGTCCCCGCGGTGGAGGAAATCCGGTTCCGTCGCCAGCCGATCGGCGGAACACTGAGCCGTAGCCAGCTCAAGCGTGCGGTCCCGCCGAAAAAATTCGATGGTTCATCCGCACGACCCGATCCAGGGAAGGGTAACCTCCGATGTGGTCCTTCTGCTCGTTCTCTGCTGCATTCAAGTTCGCGATCTTCTGCCTGTTCATCGGCCTGGTTCTGGGGCTCTACCTCGGCATTCATGTCCACCTGGGCGGGATGAGATGAGCGACGGTACGAACGATCCGGCCACACCGGGAAGATCGTGTCACTGGTCGGAAGCTGTCAACTTTTCCGTTGGCGACGGGTTCACCGGGAGATATCGACGCTTTACCATCGCACAGGACGAGGTGGTGCTGAATGTTGTCCAGCCAGGTGATCGATCGGTCAGTCCGCTGTGCAGCGATCCCAGGCAGTGCGGTACCCCGTGCCCCCTGGTGAACCACCCAGGGCACCGGCCGCAGCTCCGGTACGGCAGGCGGTCCCGCGCGGCACCTGGCTATGGCGGGTCCGTTCAGCGCGGATCAGGACTGATGAGTTTTCTACCGGTGACGGGGCGATCGAGCCGGACGGCCGATTCGGTGGTCCCGGCAGGGGTTATCCGTCCATATACGTCCCCTTCCACCAGTCGACGACGGTCGCCGAACGATTCTTGTCCAGCCGGAAATTCACCTCGGCAGGCCTGCGCACCCCGCCTCGCAAGAACCTCGACAACGAAAACGATTGGGTGCGGCGCGAGATTGTGGCGGCCCTGTCGCAGTGGGTGCTGGTAGTGCCGGTCCTGGTCGAGGCCCGCGCCATGCTCGGCTCTGCAGATCTCCCCGGAGACATCCGCCGCTTGGCCAGTCTCCAGGTGCTCACGCTGAAACATGGCCACAAAGACCGGCATGGGGCAGAGTTGGTAGACGAACTCTTTGCAGCAGTATCATTATTGGCAACCGCACACGCTGATTATCTCCGACGCCTCGTCCCCCGAGTAGGGAGCAGCCATGTCCGCGCCGACGTCGTTCGGGATTGAACTACGTAGGCGACGGGACGCCGCCGGGCTCTCGCTCAGTGAACTGGCCAAGCGGGTGCACTACAGCAAAGGACATCTGAGCAAGGTTGAATCCGGGCGGAAACCGGCGAGCGCCGAGCTTGCCAGGTTATGTGACGCGGAGCTGAGCGCGGACGGGAAACTGATTGAACTGCTGCACGCCGCACCGCCCGGAAACGACATGGACACCCGGACAGACATGGACACCCGAACAGACAGTGACAACCTGCTCGACGACGAGACGTGGGTGATCGGCCTCGGGAGGGATGGTGGGTACTTCGCGCCGGTGAGCGGCTCGGCACCGACGGTCAATGACACTGCGGCCGCACTGGGGATGATTTTCGACGGCCGGCTCAGAGCCGACACCGACACCGCTCTTGGCCTGTTCCTGAGCCGGTTCGACAAGGCGCGCGCGCTCGGGCAGGTCACCGGGGCAGGCGCGGTTTTTCCCCTGGTGCTCATGGAAGCCAAGACCCTGCAGGCACTGGCCGAGCACGCCCCGCCCGACGAAAAGGGTGTCCTGCTCCAGCTCGCAGCGCGGTATACCGAGTTCGCGGGGTGGATGGCACAGGAAGCCGGGGATGACCGGATGTCCTGGTGGCTGACCAAGAAGGCGGTCAGCCTGGCGGATAGCGCAGGTGATCGTCGTCTCCGCGCGTATTCACTGATTCGCCGGGCCGACATCACTTTGCATCAGGACGACGCGCTGAGCACGATCGAACTGGCGATCCGGGCACAACAGCATGCGCAGGTATCGGTGCGCATCAGCGGCCTGGCCGCTCAACGGGAAGCTCAAGGACATGCGCTGACCGGCGATCACACCGCTTGCTTGCGCGCCATCGAGCGCTCGGCGATATTGCTGACCGAGGCCGCGACCGGTGTCCAGGACGGCCCGGCACTCGGCACGGTGCACACACCGGATCTGGTGACCCTGACCGAGGGCTGGTGCCTGCACGAACTGGGCAGACCGGCCAGAGCCGCCGAAATTCTGGACCTCGGAATCGCTCGTTTCCCGCCGGGAGCCCTCCGGGCACGAGTGCGCTACGAGGCGAGGGCCGCGCTCGCCTACGCCACGGCGGGCGAGCTCGAGCGTTCCTGCGAACTCGTCGTCTCCTTACTCGGCCCCGCCCGGATCCTCGACTCGGCCACCATCCGATACGACCTGCGCAGGCTGTACAAGGTATTGGTACGGTGGCGCTCCCAGCCGGCGGTGCGCACCCTGCTACCGACGCTCATCACCCTTCTTCAGATCCATCCACGCTTGACAGCGGCCACACCCGCAGCGAATCTGCTGTCGACTCCCAATGCCGAGTAGATGGCCTTGACGTGTCTGCGCACGGTGGTAGTACTCATGTTCAGACGACGCGCGATGGCTTCGTCTCCATCCACGGCCATCAATTCCAGTACCCGGCGTTGACCGCTCGTCAAAGCGGAATCATTACTGCCGTCCGGTGCCATCGAGGCAGGATCGTTCCAGAGTAGATCAAACCACTCAGCGAGCATCGCCAGCATCGCCGGAGCATAGACCAGTAGTGCGGTATTCGCCGATCGGTCAGTGGATACCAGAGCCACCGAGTCGTCGATGTGGAACATCTTGATCGGGACTTCCGGCCGCAACCTCACCTCCTCGCCGTGCCTGAGGGATTCCTCGATGATCCCAGCGCCTACCCGTGTACTCAGGTAGCTGACCTGATAGATCATCTGGTAGCGAGCACCTGAATTCACCGCACTCTGTGGGGGGATGCGCAACCTTTCCATGGTCGGTCTCGTGGGGAACTCACCAGTTTCGATTCCTCGCATTCGGCGTTTGGCCGATGGGTAGAGTTCCGCAGCCCTGGTGACCACCTCACCGAAATCGGCCAAGGGGATGACACCGTCGACGTCGCTCAGCGAACTGCCTCCCACACCGCGCGGCAGCAAATCGGTCAACCTGGACCATCCATCGAGGATGCGGCGCTGCGCACTGATCAACTCGTCCTGGCGCTGGGCGAGTAGCAACCGCAGCGCCACAGCATGGTCGACGGGGCGGATCATGCTGTCGTCATCACCCGAGCGAAACGCCAGACCGAGATCCAACAGCTCTGTAGTGGCTGTGGCATTCGGATCCACATCGCCTTGGCCGGTACCAAGATGAAGCGACCCACTGGCCCGAAGCCGTAAGTAGAGCGCCTCCGCGCCGACGCTCACCAATCCCGCGAGCGGCTGTACCCGGTCCCCCATGCTCACGCTCTCCTCATGCACGACAACAAAGGTGGGGATACGCTACATCGACGGCGTGCTGCAATCCAGGGCAGCCCGGCGCGGACGGCATGTCGCCGTGATGAGACCGACGGAAGCCGTCCGCGATGGGCCAATGAACTCAGTTCAGCCCCAACCGTTACCGTCGCCGCCCCGCATGACGGTAGCCGTCAGATTCGTCCCAATCATTTCGCCACTCACCTTTCACGCATTTCTCCAGGATTACGTTGCCGGCCGCGGTGCTCCTGCGGAGCGGGATAATTGCGGCCGATCTCAGGATGAAGCGCGGTGGCCGGGAAAACAGCCCGTTTCCCTCGGCCACATCTCGGGGACGAGGGGAAACGAGTCGGTCGGCGTTTACGCCCGGCTCGTCAGCCGAGCCGACCACTCAGCGAGCCAGGCATGACGCCGTCGGTGATAGCCGACCACATGGCCAACCCCGAAGACAGGCGAGGCTGTCAAGTGGCAGGCAGGCCGTGGTCGGATCACGACCCGAAGCCGCTCGGGCACCTGCGGGACAGCGACTCATCACAGCGTCACATCAAGCGCAATGGCAGTTTCCCCTCGATGACAAGCATCGGTCTTCATCGTGGCCTGAACTCACCGCTGAACACGGTTTCGACAAGAATCGCCGCGAAGTAGTCACGAAGCCGGGTGTAGCGGTGATATACCGCAGACAACGGCAATGCGAATCAAAGGGGTGGATAGGGTGAGCGAGGTGGCGACAGCCTTGGCTCCGTCCCGGGCGCAGACTTCGACGGCAGCGTCGGAACCGCGTCGCAGCCGGTCGACGAAAGTTCCCGGAACGCGACAGGCGACCCGACACAACAGGAGGAATCGGATCTGAAGGCCGGCTGACGTTGCGGATACAGGCAGCGTAACGTCAAGATCACTCAAAGTATAACGGGTGGTAACGCCGAGCAAGAATTGGCAGTACCCGACCACAACAACATCGACATTACTTTACGTTCCCCACCTTCAGCAAAAAGTACTCATTGCAACTAGTCATCTTGATGTTGCCCTGGGATACAGGTCGGTGGGATTCAACCAGAGCGCCAGGCATACCTCCGACGTCATCGACGCACTGATAGTGATCACCGCGCTGCGACCGAACGCACTGGCCGTGGCGATCGTCCGTCGGTATGGGAGTCAGTGTTGTAGATCATCCAGGCTGGTGGCCGAGGTGAGCCGGGTGAGGCGTTCTTCGTCGGGCAGGACGGCCAGCTGTGCTGCGATGGTCTCGACCCGGGGGTCCTCACCACCGAAGCGTCGGCGCAGCATGAGGCGGGTCAGGCGCAGCACCGCCTGACGATCACCCTCCTGCCGGCCTTCCTGCCGGCCCTCCTGCCGACCTTCCTGCTGGCCTTCTTGGCGGCCTGCTTCGTAGAGTTCGCGGCCCAGAGGGGTGTCGCGGACCGGGACGGGCATGGTGGCCTCCTTGAGCGCTGACACAATGGTATGCCCGGGGAGCACAATCGAGGCGAGGGTCGCAGCCGCAGCGATGAGCACATCGCGGCGATCCGGGTCGGTACAGGTCGTGATCTGTTCCGCCGCCGCGGTCAGGACCGCGGCGCGTTGGGCAGGTGTGCCACGCGCCAGGGTGGCGATGGCCGCGGTGGTGGGACCGGCCAGCAGCGCCGCCGGGTCCAGCTCGGGCAGGCGCACCACCGTCCACGCACAGCTCAGCTGCCCGTCGTCGACATCGACGTAGCGCTCGGGGATGGGGATGTCGCGCAGCACCAGCACGTACTGGGCGATCGGAGTGCCCCGATGGCGGCGACGCAGCCGGAGCCGATACTCGACCATCCTCAGATCCAGATCCGGGGCAGGATCCTTCACGAACTCCACATGCACGATCCCGGCCGGTGTCCGCGCGAGCAGATCAGCCTTCATGGTCGAGGCTGCGAGCTCGACGTTGAGCCGCTCAGCCCCACCACTGACACCCACCACCGACAACAAAGAACCCAGATCATCATCGGCCAGAATCTTCATCGCGTCGTCGTACACCGGTCCGGGACGACGGCGACCGGATGCCGGTGCCTGCTCCTGATGCACAAAGCACTCCTGGGGTCGGAGAGCCGGTGCGGCTCGCTCGGCCGGACGCTACCCAAAGACCCCGACAATTCCAGGACTCGTGACGGTGCGAGCAGCTGGGCTGTGGTCACTACGGATCAATGTGCCCGCCTCGACGAACTACTTGACGCGGCCGCATCTTCAGTCCGTCGATCGAGCTGACGCAGTCCTCGCAATACCCACCAGCAGACCGGGACATACGGATTGAACAGGCAACACAGCCGTACCCTAACGCTGGTCCAGGCTGGCCCGGGTGGCGAGTTGCTGTAGCTGTTCGTTGTCCGGTGCCCGGGTCAGCATTTCTCGCAGGACTTCACGGTGCCTGAGGTCCCGGTAAAGTTTCACGGGGTTGAGAGCCTCTGCTCTCAGGTACGCCCGCACCGGCTCCTCCACCGACCCTCCGGCCGACGCCAATGCCCATCCGGCGTGTCTCCAGAAATGCGCCTGGACGGATTGAGCAGGGTGGCGCTCCGGACGAGCAGCGTGCACCAACCGGACGGCCTCATCGACGTCGCCGAGTTCCAGTACTGCTTTGATCCGCCCGTTATCGAGGCTCGCCAGTCCGAAATTATATCCGTAGGGATCCACCGCACCGACCAAGCCGAATCGATCGGCAATCTCGGCAGCTTCGTCGAGCGGTGCTCTCGGGTCACCACCCCAGGTGGCAACGAGCAGCGCCCGCGGTCCGGCCAGGATGGCGCACACCATGCCTGCCGTCTGCTGAGTGATCGGGGGCAGTGCGGTGTTGTCGAGGACCGTTTTCGCCAGGGTGGAGGCGCCACCAATCACGAGTGTATTGGCGAGCCCGCAGGCGGCTGAGGCGAGTGACGCGGCGTCGTTGTGCTCCTGGGCGAGGGTGCGGGCCAGGAACATGGCCTGTCGCCGTAGTTCGGTGGGGGCCTCCGAGCGGCCCAGCCAGGATTGTGTGAGGTGCACGTGCAGGAGCACCGCCAACGGTAACAGCGTGTCGAGATCACGGCCAGCGGCGATCGTGGTGTGCAGGTCCCGGATCAGCTCCGGCAGGGCTCGAGCCTCGTCTCTGAACCGGACCTGCCGGTTGAGCCGGTACAGCCTGGTCACTCGCTGCTGGAGCAGCGGAATCGGCTGCACCGCACCGCCGGGATAGCCGGCGGCTACCGCGTCCAGCGCGCCGTGTACAGCCTCGATGGCGCTGTCGGTGCCTCCGTTGCCCGGGGCGGGCAGTTCCAGCCGCAGTAGGTCCGAGAGCGGGACACCGAGCGCGGAAGCCACGCCTTTCCAGTGCGAGAGCCGCTCCAGGGGAACCAGACCTCGCTCCACCTGGGACAAGAACCCACCGGTGAACCCGGCCAGCCCCGCGACGACCTCCTGGGACAGACCCCGCTTGAGCCGGATCTTGCGCAGCAGCGCCCCTACCGTCTTCGCCTCGTCGGCATCCACGATGCCTGCCTCCTCACTAGCCGGTCAGCTGACCTGCCCGTCCCGCTCTTGGTCGGCAAGCTGACCACACAGGCCACGCCCGCTGCCCGATCGGTCGGCTGATCGCTGGTCGGTACCACTAGCGTCATTAACCTGGCAGCAGTCGACGATGCTCGCCGCCAAATGTGTACACAGTCAAGTACACTTGAGGGATCCTGATTGAAACGTTGTCGGTGCGTGAGGTCCGCGAGCAGCTGCCGAGCGTGCTGGCGCGGTTCCGCAACGGGGACCGTACCCCGGTTGGTGTCGGCTCGCATCGAAAGACCGAGGCCGTGATGGTTCCGGTCGAGGTGTTCGACGAGTTGACGGCCGAGCGGGCGCAGTCGCTGATAGAGGCATCCGCCTCACTGCGTGCCGAGGGGCTTACCGTAGGCGCCGACGTCGCGGCTATCACCGCTCGATGGGCTCGGGGCGAGATCGGCACGGGGCAGATGCGCGAGTTGGTTCGGCGACTCTACGGCATTCGGTGACTGTCGATCCATACGTCGACGCAAGCGGAGTACTGCGCAATCACCTCGGCATCTCTGACCCTCAGTATCTTGAGGAGGTTGCGGCGGGACTGACGCTGGCGGCGCTGGTAGATCTTGGGATACGGATACTACCCGGCAGATACGATCTGGATCATTGACGGTCTTTCCCTCGGGAGATCTTCGGCGACATCTATCCGTGGGCCGGCGAGATCAGGGTCGTGAGCATCGCGAAATCAGACCTGTTCTGCCTGCCACAGCGTATCGAGTCGTACTCGGCGGACGTGTTCGGCGCGCTGGCGAAGGAGCGTTACCTACGTGGGCTACCACGGGACGATTTCCTCGCCCGGCTGACGCACTATTTCGCCGAGGTCAACGCTATCCGCCCGTTCCGCGAAGGAAACAGCCGCACCCAGAGAGCGTTCTTCCGGCAGCTCAGCCGCGAAGCCGGGTGGCCGATCGATTGGTCCAACCTGAACTCAGACGACAACACCCGAGCGTCGATGGCATCACTACGTGGCGATAACGACCCGCTTCGCCTTGTGCTCGCCACAGTCGTCGCCCGTTAATGCCCTACACGGTACGGACGTCGAGAAGTCGAGCCCAAGTAGCCACGTGTCACCAGGTTTGCCGACCACCGTCGCCGTATCCTGAATCGCTCGTCTGGCGAAAGTGTCGATGACCATTACGTGAGTATTTGTTCTACCGAAGGACGCTGCGCTGGATGGTCCTCTCAGGCGGGGGTGCGCAGCGCGGCGACGCGGTCTCTGAACTGGCGCACGGCGGGGCGTCGCCGGTAGGGGGCGAGTTGGCTGACGAACCCGGTGACGTGGGCAGCGCAGCGGGCGGAGTCGACCTGACCGGTGAGGGTGTCCACGGCCCGGGTGGCCAGGGAGACGGCGTGGTCGACCT
>JBOHHD010000591.1:0-10262 GCA_050700515.1 Pseudonocardiaceae bacterium | reverse complement strand
ACCGCGGTCAACGCGGTTCATTCTCCCCAAACAGCGATCATGGGTACGGTGACACACCCCGACCCGTGCGGCACCCACACCAGACGCCACGATCACCACCGACCCCCGGCACGAGAGCACAACATGCCACCAAACCAATACCCACAACCAGTCCACCCACGCGATTACCCCACTGTCTCTCACTCACCGTCACCTCAACCGAACGATAAGCGACCTTGACGCTGCCCTGGCCCGACGCCCTTGTGAAGGGCCGCACGAAACTGTCCGAGTCTTACGCACCAGCTCCTCGTCCTCCAGTTCTGCGGCAAGCTGCAGCGCACGGTCGAGGTTGACCGCGGGAACGCCCAGCGCTGCGGTCGCCGTCCGGAATGGTGTTCCGCGATTCTTGTCGGCTCCGGCCCGGATTGCCTCGTTCAGTGCCTGCTTAAATGAGATGTCACGTTCCCGCGCAGCGTCAGGAGTCGTAGTCGAGGGTGAGTTCGGCGGAGACGGGTAGGGACTGGCAGGTCAGGATGTAGCCGGCCGCCACCTCTTGCGGCTCGAGGGCGAAGTTGCGGCGCATCCGTACCTCGCCGGCTGTGAGCTTGGCGCGGCAGCTGCCGCAGACCCCTCCCTTGCACGCGAACGGCAGGTCGGTGCGGACTCGCTGGGCGGCGTCGAGCACCGGGATGTCGCGGGGCAGGTGCAGAGTGGTGGTACGCCCTTCGAGGATCACCGTGGCGGTCACGCCGTCGTTGATCCGCTTCTGGGGCCGGACCGGCGCGGGCGGGAGGTCCTCGACGTAGAACAGCTCGCGGTGTACTCGGCCGGCGGGTATCCCCAGCTCGGTGAGGACCGCGCGGGCGTCGGCCGTCATACCCAGCGGCCCGCACAGCCACCAGTGGTCCACCTCGTCGATCGGCACCAGCGCGGTGAGCAGCGTGTGCAGCCGGACGGCGTCGAGCCGGCCGTGCAGGATCTCGGTCTCCAGCGGTTCGCGGGAGAGCACGTGTACCAGCTGTAAGCGGGGGCCGTAGGCGTTCTTGAGGTCGGCGAGCTCTTCGAGGAACATCACGGTTTCGCTGCGGCGGTTGCCGTAGAGCAGGGTGACGGCGCTGCTCGGCTCCGCCGCGAGCACGGTGCTCATCAGCGACAGCACCGGGGTGATGCCGGACCCGGCCGCGATCATCACGTGCCGGGTGTCCGCGGTGAGCTCGCAGGTGAACCGACCGGTGGGCGCGCCGACCTCGATCTGATCGCCGGCCGCCACCCGGTCGACCAGCCACTCGGAGAACGACCCGGCCGCGACCCGGCGGACGCCGATCCGCAGCGACGCGCCTTCTGCGGCGCAGATCGAATAGCAGCGCCGCTCCTCACCCCGGCGTAGCGTCACGTACTGGCCGGCGCGGAACCGGAAGGTGTCGGCCAGCTCGGCGGGCACGTCGAAGGTGACCGCCACCGCGTCCGCACACAATCGCTGCACCGCCGCGACCCGCAGCGGGTGGAAGCCGCCGGTGACCACTGCTCAGATCGCCTTGAAGTGGGTGAACGGCTCCCGACAGGCGGTGCAGCGGCGCAGCGCGGTGCACGCCGTGGCGCCGAAGCGGGACAGCTCGGTAGTGCCGGTGGCCCCGCAAAGTGGGCAGGGCACCACCACCGGGGGCATCCTTACCGAGGGCACCGCCATAGGGGGCATCCCCGCCGGGGGTATCACTGCCGGGGGTGGGTCGAGGGAGAGCGCAACGGGCGCCGTGCGGCGCGGTCCCGGCGGGGCGATGCCGTGCTCGGCGAGTTTGCGCAGGCCGCGAGAGGTGATCCAGTCGGTGGACCAGGCGGGGGACAGCACGGTGCGCACCTCGACGTCGCGGTATCCGGCCGCGCGCAGCCGGGTCCGCAGATCCGCGCGCATCGCCTCCAGCGCGGGGCAGCCGGAGTAGGTGGGCGTAATGGTGATCCGGACCCGCGCTCCGACGAGCTCGACCGACCGCAGGATGCCCAGATCGGCCAGGGTCAGCATCGGCAGCTCCGGGTCGGGGACCTCGGCCGCGATCGCGGTGATCGTCTCGACGCTCACCACGTCGCCTCCGGGTGCAGCCGAGCCACGCCCTGCAGCTCGGCGAGCAGAGGCCCGAACCCCGCCGTGTGCACCCCGTCCCGGCCGTCCGCACTGGTGTCCGGCGGCACCTGCGGGCGGCGCAGCCGCGCCCGGGCCAGCACGCCGGCGAGTACGGCGTCGACCTCACCGCGAGTCTGCGCCGGGTCGACCGCGACACCGAGGGCGGCCAGCCTGCGCTCGACGGGGTGGGCGGTGAACAGCTCGTCCACATACGGCCAGACCGCGTCCAGCCCGGCCTGCGCGCGCTGGTGGGAGACCTCGGTGCCGTCCCCGAGGCGCACCATCCAGCGGGCCGCGTAATCGCGGTGATAGGTGAGTTCCTTGACGCCCTTGGCGGCCACCGCGGCGATGGCCGGATCTCCCGAATGGACCAGCCGCGCCAACAGCGCCAGCCGCCAGCTGGAGAACACCAGCAGCGCGGCGATCGCCCGGCCGAAATCGAGGCCATGACCGAGCTCGGCGAGCGCCACATTGCGGAATTGCCGCTCCCCGCGCCGGTAAGCCAGCGTGTCCTCGTCGCGCCCTTGCCCTTCGGCGTGTCCGGCGCGCGACAGCAGCATTCTGGTCTGCCCGATCAGGTCCAGCGCGATATTGGCCAGTGCCAGCTCCTCTTCCAGCTCAGGCGCATTGGTGACCCATTCGCAGAGCCGCTGGGCACAGATCAACGCGTCGTCGCCGAGCATCAGGCAGTAGGTGGCCAGCTCCGCCGGGTCGACTCCGGCGGGGATCGGTGCGGTGATCTCCACCGCGCTGTCCTCGCTCATAAGCGCGGTACGTCGTCCGGGATCGAGTAGAACGTCGGGTGCCGGTAGATCTTGTCCTCACTCGGCGCGAAGAACGGGTCTTTTTCTTGCGGACTCGATGCGGTGATGGCGGCGGCGGGCACCACCCAGATGCTCACGCCCTCATTGCGGCGGGTATAGAGGTCGCGCGCATTGTGCAGGGCCATCTCGGCATCCGGGGCGTGCAGTGATCCCACGTGCACATGGTTCAGCCCCCGCTTGCCGCGCACGAAAACCTCGAACAGCGGCCAGGCATTCGACGGGGTCATGGCAGTGCTCCGAGGTGTTCGGCGGCGAGGTGTTCGGCGGCGCGGTGTTTGGTAGCGCGGTGTTTGGCGGCGTAGGCGGTGGCTGCCTCGCGGACCCAGGCGCCGTTGTCGTGGGCCGCGCGGCGCTGGGCCAGGCGTTGGGTGTTGCACGGCCCGGCGCCGGAGATGATCTGGGTGAACTCCGCCCAATCCGGGGTGCCGTAGTCGTGCGCGCCCCGCTCGTCGTTCCAGCGCAGCTGCGGATCGGGCAGTGTCACGCCGAGCGCGGCGGCCTGCGGAACCGTCATGTCCACGAATCGTTGCCGCAGCTCGTCGTTGGTGTGCCGCTTGATCCGCCAGGCCATCGACCGGGCGGTGTTGGGGGAGTCGGCGTCCGGCGGGCCGAACATCAACAGCGACGGCCACCACCAGCGGTCCACCGCGTCCTGCACCATGGTTCGCTGGGCCTGGGTACCGGCCATCATCGTCAGCAACAGTTCATAGCCCTGCCGCTGGTGGAACGACTCCTCCTTGCAGATCCGGATCATCGCCCGCGCGTAGGGGCCGTAGGAGCACCGGCACAGCGGTATCTGGTTGCAGATCGCCGCCCCGTCGACCAGCCAGCCGATCACCCCGACGTCGGCGAAGCTCAACGTCGGGTAGTTGAAGATCGACGAGTAGCGCTGCTTGCCGGTGATCAGCTTCTCGGTCAGCTCGGCGCGGTCCACGCCCAGCGTCTCGGCCGCCGCGTAGAGGTAGAGTCCGTGCCCGGCCTCGTCCTGCACCTTGGCCAGCAGAATCGCCTTGCGCCGCAGGGTCGGCGCCCGTGTGATCCAGGCCCCTTCGGGCTGCATCCCGATGATCTCTGAATGCGCGTGCTGGGCGATCTGGCGGATCAGTGTGGCGCGGTAACGCTCGGGCATCCAGTCCCGCGGCTCGATCCGGGAATCCGCCGCGATCGTTGCCTCGAAGGCCGCGGCCGGCTCGCGCTCCGGGTCCTCGGCGGGGTCGCCGCGCCCCGAGCCGGCCTGCTTCACCGCCTGCCCTACTTGCCCGGACGCCGCCACCCGCACCTCCTCGAACCGAATGTTCGTTCGTCTATGGTGGTGCACCCCGGTCCGCTTCGCAACCTGCCGTGGGCCAGGGGCCGACCGGGGGACGCGAATGATTCAGGTGGGAACTTTTTCCCGCCCCGCATCACCGGGCTGGCCTGCACACATCGTGGCGAGACGGTCGAAAACTCCGCTCAGTTCGGCCGTTGACCAGCCATTTCGGTCTTCGGCGTGGGTTACGGTGCGCAGCACAACCACCCCGCCAGGCCACGATGACAGGAGCGAGGGCCATGCCCCAAGATCCGGCGGACTCGATGAAAGCCCAACGCGAGCAGGTACGCGACCAGATGCGCGACCACGGGTGCACGGTGGCCCAGATCGCCGCTGAACTCAGCCGCCGGTTCGCTCTGCGCCCCCGGCTCGCCTGGCGCCACGCCCGGGGCTGGACCCAAGGGCAACTGGCCCGGGAATACAACACCGCCCATCCCGGAGCGCGACTGTCCGACCGGCGGGTCAGCGCCCACGAGCACTGGCCCCACGGCGGCACCCCGCCCAGCCTGCACTATCTGGCCAACCTGGCCGCCACCTTCGGCCACGGCTGCACTCCCGCCCAGCTCGTCGACGTCGACGACCTCGCCGAGCTCACTCCCGCCGACCGCTGCTTACTCACCACCGGCCATCCCCTGCCCCCCGACAACACCACCGCGCCGGGCTCCGATGCCAGCTGCGCACCTCAGCCTGGAAGTGGTGACGCTGAGGTGGTCTGGGATCACCCCTGCCTGGTGCACTGTGACTCCCGGGGCATCCCGCTCCGCGAGGAGGTCCGCATGGCAGCCGATGAATCCGCTCAGTTCCTCCGCTGGAGCGCCTCCACCAATGTCGACGACGGCGTGCTCGAACAGCTGACCGCCGACGTCGCCGAGCTCGCCCGGAGTGCGCAGATCGACCCGCCCGCGCTTACCTATGTCCAGCTACTCAACGCCCGCGACGACGTGTTCTGTTTGATCGCCGGCCACCAGCAGCCGCGCCACACCACTGCCCTGTACGAGATCGCCAGTCAGATCACCGCCATGCTGGCCACGGTCACCCTCGACCTGGGTTACCCCCACGCCGCCAACGCGCACGCCCGCACCGCCCTGCACTGCGCCGAGATGTCCGGCCACACCTCGCTCCGGGTCGACATCCGCCGCATACAGTCCAGCATCGTCTACTGAGCCGGCGCTACGACGAAGCAGCCCAGCTCCTGTGCGGCCGTCTGCACCGCACTCATTTCATTCGAGGTGGGCGGCGTCCAGGGTGGAAACGCTTAGGCGATAAATCGCGCCGCCCCTCGTTCTTGTTCTTATGTGTTCATGGTGGTCTCATGATGTCCCATAGTGGTGTCATGATGGGTAAGAGTTGTGGTTGGTGGGGGGCGTGGGGGTGATCGGGTGGTTATGCTTCGCGCGATCGGTGGCACCGGAAAAAGGGGTTCGAGGAGGGGTAATGGCTCAACCGACAGGAGAGAACGGTGACCGCGTCCCGGGCACGCCGCGGCGGGCGTCGGACTCGACGATGCTGAAGGCATTGCTGCGGGAACGTCATTGGCAGAATTACGGCATGTTCACCCGGGCCTACCAAAACGCCGCCACAAGCCTGGACAAGCATCTGGCCCGGACGTACCCGAGTTTGTCGACCTTTCGACGGTGGTTGGCCGGGCAGGTCCAGGACCTTCCGCATGCCGGGCACTGCGCGGTCCTGGAGGCCATGCTGCCCGGCTGGACCGCCGCGGAATTGTTCCAACCCCCTCATCAGCCCGACGACCTCACCGGATCGACACCGCTGCGGGAGTTGCTGCGGCGTCGTTGCCTGCATCACTACCAGCAGTTCTGCCGGGCTTATGACCTCACGGCCGCGATGATCGACCCGAATCTCGTGGGCAGCCATCCCACCGAACCGCAGTTTCATCAGTGGATCGGCGGCCAGACCCCTGGGTTGCCCCACCCGGGGCACTGCACCGTGCTCGAAGCGATGTTCCCCGGTCACTCCGCCCGCCAACTGTTCGCGATCACCGAACCTCCCGCGGACGAGATCGCCGAACCCGCCGAACCGACCAGTCCCCACCAGCCGGCCACAGCGATGCCAGCCGCCTTCAGTCGTGCAATCGAGGACGGAAACGGTGACACTGGGGTGGTCGGGGGTCGCCGACGCATCGTGGGTTGCGACGCGCGGGGCGTGCCCCTTCGTGAGGAGGTCCGCATGGCAGCCGAGGAATCCGCCCAGTTCCAGCGCTGGAGCGCCACCACCAACGTCGACGACGGCGTCCTCGAACAAATAACCGCCGACATTGCCGAGATCGCCCGTCGCTATCAGATCGATCCTCCTGCCGCAGCGTTCGCCACCCTGCTCGGTGCCCGCGAGGACGTATTCACCCTGATCGCCGGACGCCAGCAACCCCGCCACACAATGGCCCTGTACAAGATCGCGGGACAACTCTGTGGGCTGCTGGCTCTCGCCACGTTCGACCTGGGGTACCCCCACGCCGCCGATACCCACGCGCGTACCGCACTGCACTGCGCCGAAGTGTCGGGCTACACCCCGCTGCGGGTCTTCATCCGCTGGGTCCAGTCCGGTGTGGCCTACTGGGATGGCCGATATGACGAAGCTGCCCAGCTCATGGATGCTGCCCTGCCCGATGCCACCAGCGGCACCACCCTGCTGCGGTTGGCCAGCCAGCAGGCCCGCATCAACGCCGCCCGCAACCGGCCCGACGAAGTCACCCGGGCACTGGCGCTGGCCGCGACCGCACCGACCGACCCCACTTCCGACGAGCCTGGCGTGCTGAACTTCGACGCTGGGACGGCCGCCTACTACGCCAGCGAGGCTCACCGCGCTCTCGGCGGGAGCGGGCACCTGAAAACCGCAGTGGACTTGGCACGCACCGCCTTGGACCAGTTCACCGTCGAGTCCCGGCCCAAAGCCCTCTATGTCACCGCCGCCAGGTTTGACCTCGCGCTTGCCCGCCTCGATCAAGGTGAGCTGGACGCGGTCGGCGAGCACCTCGCCCCGATACTGCACGCCACCAATGCCGAGTATCGCACCGTGCCGATCATCGGCCGGGCCCGTTCTCTGCACACCTTGCTGGACCAGCGACCCGACCTGGTGTCCAGCACCCTGGCCGCGCTGCGCGACGACCTGGCCGAATTCGTCACCCATCTCGCCCCCACACCACCCGGACTGAAACCGAACACCACCTGACACCGCGAAACCAGGGAGACTCGCCCATGGCTGTGCAGGCCGTGATCTGTAAGCAGTACCCGATATCGCGGACCTTGAAATAGGAAACGAAATACGACAGTATGGTGGTGTAGGGTAACTCTCGCACCGCAGCCAACCCGCACCCCGTTTATCTCGGGCTGGTTAATGTGCTACGTCGACGATGACCGACGTAGTCGACGTAAGAAGAAGCGTCAGGAGGGCTCAGTTGACTGAGAGCTGTCCAGAGGGCGGCTCAGTCAGGTTCGAGATACCCGAAAGCATCGGCGCCAGGAGCGAATTAGGCCAGCACTTTCTGCGTTCCGAACCGATCGCCACCTGGCTGGTCGATCTGGTGGCCCAGTGGGATCCCACACAGATTGTCGAGGTGGGCGCCGGGCTCGGCACACTGTCGAGGATCACGGCCGAGCGTGGCCATGCCCTCTGGGCGATCGAGAAGGACCAGCGGCTCATCCGTTTCCTGGAGAGCCGACTGGCGCCCTTCGGTGACCGGGTACGGGTCACCACAGCCGACGTGTTCACCCTCGACTTGTCCGCTCATCTCCTGCCCAGCAGCGTCCTACTGGCGGTCCTGCCGTTCGACCACGACTTGGCGACTCAGATCACGAAGTACGTCTTTGACGTGCCTCAGGTGGCCTGCGGGCTGGTGGTCGTGCCGTCGACCGTGGCCACGGCCGCAGCAGAGTTGGGTACCCCGATGGACGGACTGCGGTTCGAGACAGTGGGCACGGTCGCGCGTTCCTTCTTTTGGCCCGTGCCGACGGTCGACCTGCACGCGGTCACCATTTCCAGGGTCCGGTGACAACCTATGGTCACGCTGGTGACGTCCAATGACTTTCATTCCGCGTTGCCCGCTGGCCAAGCCATGCTCGAACACATCGCGCACTGGCGGTCCACCGGTGCGGTGATCGTGGACAGTGGCGACTTCTTCGAGGGTTCCGCTTTCCACGAATTCTCCGCTGGCTGGGTCGAGGAACGCCTGCTTGCCGAACTGTACGACGCGATCGTACCGGGAAACCACGACCTGGCGTATCTCAGGCGATTAGCTCGTCCAAGCGAGTTTCCGACCGTTGTGTGTGCTAATCTCCGCCCGCGGGATAAATTCCCCGGCCGGTGGACGAGTGGTCTGCTTTTCGAGGGCACGAGTCCGGCCGTTGGAATAGTGGGTTATCTCGGCCAGCAGGCGTACTGGTCGGTACCAGCGGTTGAACGTGCCGGATACACGTTCACCGAACCCACTCCTCGGTTACTCGCGGCGAAGCGTGACCGATTGCGCGCCGCTGGCGCCGACCTGGTGCTGGGCGTCAGCCATTCCGGATTTCAGGCCGACGTGGCCGCTCAGAAAACCGAATCGGTGTTCGACGTGGTGGTGGCAGGACACTGCCACTCGAACCACTACTACTGGAGTAACCCACAGGGCACCCGCCACGTCATCAAGGCTCCGGAGAACGGCTCTGGCCTGGCCAGGATCGAGCTGCGAGCGGACGGCAGCCGATGCTTCGCGATCGAGCACTGGGAACCCGACGCCCACCAGGCCATCCGGCACGAACTCAACTGGCTGGCCGAGGTAATCGAGAGCTATCGGCACTGGGCCGCCGAGCCGATCGGCCACCTCTCCGAGCCCCTGCCCGATCGGACCGCCTTAGCCATATTCGTCGCCTCCCGGGCGCAGCAGGTCTGCGCGAGCGTGACTTTCGTGCTTAACCAGGGTGCCATTCGTGCGGGAACACCTATGGACGTGCGCCGGGAACATCTGGTGAACGCCATACCCTTTGACTCCGAAATAGTTGTGATATCCGAGGTTGGTCGGCGAGAGGACGTCACAACCGCGCTGGACCGTGTCGGTGAGAAGGCCGTGTGGTCGAGAGTGGTGCAGGGGCCGATCGAGACCCTTGGGTGCACGAGGTACCTCGCCGAACGACTCGGCTTGAACGGGACCCCAGTCAAGCCAAGCTGCACGCTCCGAGACGTGTTCGTGACGACAACGATGGGAGACTCGCGTGGCTGACCTGATCAGCTTCACTGAGGATGAGGTTTTCCTCGGCCCGGACGCCCCGCTGTCGTTTCCACGGACCCTGTCGGCCAGGTGCGAGGGCCGGACGGTCATCAGCTTCGACCATCGATCCAGCCACCGGCGAAACCTGGAACTGGCGGCGGCGCTGTTGTCCTCGCTGGGCACGGTGATCAGCGTCTATCCATACGACGGCTGCTGGAGCAATTTGGGCGTACGTATCGAGGCCAACCCAGCTAGGACGCATGGAACCGGGGAGAACCCACTGCACGTCGACCTAGTTGACCGCACCGGGATGCCGAGGTACATCGCCTTGTACTGCATGCGGGACGACGTGCTCGGCGGTGGCGCGTCGGCCCTGTCCGACCTGTGGGCCTCCGTTGGCGACCTCACCGCCCAGGATCACGAAGTGCTGTCCCAGCCCATCTTCACCTATTGGCACGATCGGGGCGTGCACGGTGTCGGCCGATCACTGGACAGGTTCGCCATCTTGCCGGATTCGATCGGACCAGGCGCGACCATTCGGTTCACCAGCAAGATGTATCCGCATCTGCGCCAGGGGGGCTTGGTGGAGCCGGGTCGGTGTTCGACTTCGACCGTGGTGCGGGCATTCGGCCGACTGAATGACAACGTACACGCGATGAGGGAAACGTATCGGCTCAAGCCGCGTCAGCTGCTGCTTTTCGACCAGCGTCGGTACGCCCACGGCAGGATGTCGCTTGGCGAAGGGCAAGCATCTGTGCCGCACGGATCACGGAGGCTGTTGAAACAAGCATATGTGGCGGAAGGAGCAGGAGGGTGATTCTCACCGGGCATGCC
>JBOHHD010000590.1:0-7482 GCA_050700515.1 Pseudonocardiaceae bacterium | reverse complement strand
GCTGAAAGAACTGCACACGACGCGCGCCCGGATGCAGTCGTGGCAGAATACTCAGGCCGTCAAAGCGCTGGACGAGCAGCTCGCGGCTTGTGGCCTGGCGTCGCGTCACCAGAGCGGAATACTCAGCTGAGTGGTTCGCGGAACTCACCAGGCATAATACCGACTTGCCGCACAGTGTGCCTCGCTTGACAGTGCCGGGCTCACGCGGCGCCAGATACCTGGAAGAGGTGACGAGCGGGGTGGCGGTCACGTGTCGCTGTGGGTCGTCGACCTCTTCGAGGTACAGCTCGACTGCTTCGGCGAGGTTGCTGAGGGCCGCGGGGATCGTCTCGCCTTGGCTGGCCACGTCCACCTCTAGGCACTGCGCCACGTACCAGTCCTCTTCTTGATGTACAGCGGCGGTGAAATTCCGAAGCGTGCCCATGGTCCCCAGTGTGACATCTCCGACCACACGTCGAACTGCCTCACCCCGGTGAGTCTTGCCCCGGGTGCGGCGCGTCCGGTGACCGATCTGCTCGTTAGTCCTTATGAATGACCAGGGGGTGACCCGCATGTCGGGGGTCTGATGCCTACAATGGCGCGGGATCGGGAGGCAGATCACAGATGAGACGAAGTCTTGTCCCGCTTGCCGCGCTGGCCTTGATACTGGGGTTCACGCCGTTCTCGGCGGTGGCTCAGCCAGCCGATCCGACCGTCGTCGGTTCGTTCGGGCTGCTGTTCCAGGAGCCGACCGGAATCGAGTGCACCACCGCTCAGGACCCCGCACCACGGTGCAAGCCTGGGGCGGTCACGGTGGCCAACCTCGCGGACGGCAAGCAGGTTTACTGGAACAGCCTTGAGGGCATGAACCAGGTGGACTTCAACGTGGTCGCCGAGTACGGCCAGGAGGCCGTCAACGGGCAGAGCCGGGTCCTCGATCTCACCGGGGGCGGTCCGCAATGGACGGTACCGGCACCCTTCGACGGCGGCGCGAACCCCGAGGGCAACGACGAGGAGAACGAGTACCTGCCCGGGGGCCTGTACAACAACGCCCGTATCACCAACGACGGCGACCTGTTCTGCTCGGACGTGAACTTCCTGCCCGACGGCCGGCTCATCACCAACGGCGGGACGGCCTACTACCAGGAGCCCGGCATCCCGGGCGACGAGGGCGTGGGAAAGTTCGGGGTGGTCGAGCTCAACGGCCTCAAGAACACCCGGATCTTCGACCCGAAGACGCAGACCTGGCAGCAGAGCGGCGACATGGAATTCGCCCGCTGGTACCCGTCGATGGTGACCCAGCCCGACGGCTCCCAGCTCACCTTCGGCGGCGTCGCCAAGCTGATCAAACCGGTGTATCCGGAGCGCGCGCTGGATTCCGGTGCCAACGAACGGCACGTGGAACGCTTCGACCCGGCGAGCGGTCAGTGGACCACGCTCCCGGACAGTGCGAACAAGTCGCTGCCGCTTTACCCCCGCCTGCACCTGCTGCCTAATGGAAAAGTCTTCTACAACGCGGCGGGGCAGACCTTCAACCCGGCCGGCTATTCCTACGACGAGGCACTGTGGAACTTCGCCAGCGTCTTCGACCCGCAGACCCGGACTTGGTCCGACAAGGGCCTGCCGGACTTCGGTGGCTTGCCCCTGGGCTTCCGCGGTTCCAGCTTCTCGGTGATGCTGACGCTGACCCCCGACGAGGACGGCCGCTACACCACGGCGAACTTCCTGTCCGCGGGAGGCGTCTACGGTGTCACTCCCGGCACCTATCTGGCCACCGACACCTCGACGCTGACCAGTATCGACACCGCGGCCGGTGACGCCATGACCAGCGCCGCGACCGGCAAGCTCAACACCCCGCGCTGGTACGGCACCGGCACGATGCTGCCCACCGGCGAGGTGTTCGTCGCCAACGGCGGCGACCGTGACCACGTGGTGGCCCCCGGTCTGGATGCCCCCGTGCGCGGCACCGAGATCTACGACCCGGACACCGGTACATGGACGCCGATGATTCCCCAGGCCCGGGGCCGGACCTACCACAGCAGCGCCACGCTGCTCCCCGACGGCCGGGTGCTCGTCGGCGGTCACGCGCCGATCGGCACGGCCTACGGCAAGCCCGACGACACCGGTGAGCGGTTGCTGGGCCTGAGCAAGGCCTACACCGATCCCACCTTCCAGATCTTCTCCCCGCCCTATCTGCATTGGGGCCCGCGGCCGGTGATCACGAATGTGAACCCGCGGGTGCGGCCCGGGCAGGTGCTCGACGTCGGGGTGGGCAACCCGGCGGAGATCTCCAGTATCCGGATGCTGCGCAACACCTCGATCACCCACGTCGTCGACAGTGACCAGCGCAATGTCGAACTGCGGATCGTGGGCCGGGATGCGGACTCGGTGCAGGTGCTGGTTCCGGGTAACACCGTGCTGCCGCCCGGGCCGTACCTGCTGTTCGCACACCGGGAATCCGAGCGCGGTGAGATCCCGTCGGTGTCGCGCCAGGTGTTCGTCACCTCGTCACCGTGAGAGTTCTGGGCCGATTCACCGGTGCCGTAGTGATCGCGGTCGTCCTGATCGGGCTGGGGCCGGCTCCCGCTTGGGCGCATGGTGCTGACCCGACGCTGGTGGCCCTGCTCACCGAGGTCCGCCCGGCGCTGCCCCCGGAGGTGCTCGTGCAGGTCCGCACCGGCTACAGCGAGCAGATGCTGGTGGCCAACCCCACCGACACCCCGCTGACCGTCTTGGACCCCGACGGCGTCGGGTTCCTGCGGGTCTCCTCAGCGGGGGTCTTCGGCAACATCACCTCCCCGTATCTGCACGCGACCGCCGCCCCGCCGGATTCTCCGGTGCAGATCCCCCCGCAGGCCCTGGGGGGGAGGGGCGAACCCACAGCCGAGCCCCGCTGGGTGCCGTTGTCCCAGGGCGATGCGTGGGGCTGGTTCGAACGCCGACTGCACCCGTTCGTGCCCGGCGAGGAGCCCACTTTCCCCCAACAACGCGCCGTGCTGGCTTCCTGGCAGGTCGAGCTCCGTTACGGGGACCTCCCGCTGACGGCCCTGGGGGTACTCGAACGCCGTCCGATCACCGGGGCGTTCCGCGCCACCGCCGACCCCCGTGGCGATCAACTCAGCGTCGGCGTCGGCCAAGGGCTCCTTCCCGCCGTCCAGCTGACGGTCCCGTCGGGGCGGACTGTCACGGTGCAGGGCAGCGACGGCGTGCCGTTCCTGCGCATCGCCCCGTCCGGGGTCGCGGTCAACCTGGCGAGCGTGCATTACGCGGACAATCCCCAGTTCCAGGGCTTACCCGCGGGACCGGACGGCTGGCTGCGGGTCGGTGCCGCACCCTCGGTGACCTGGCTGGACTCGCGGCTGCGCTACCACGCCGACCGGCCCCCGGACGGCGTCGAGGCGGCCGGGGCGGTGATGGAGCTGGGACGCTGGAACATCCCGGTGACCATCGACGGGCAGGCGCGGCTACTCACCGGGGCCGTCGAATGGGTCCCCACTGCCGCCGCAGCCACGATGGTCCGCACCGACGCCCCCGGCACCGGCTTCCCCTGGGCCACAGTCGGCCTCGGCGTCGGTGCCGCCGCACTCCTGGTCGCTCTCGGCGCGCTCTTGCTACGCGAGGTGCGCACCGGGCGATCGTGCGGGTGAGCCACGCCAAGGGGGTTGACCACCGTCCACATCAAGGTGCTCGGAAGTCGAGGCGCAACGCTCGTGACTCCTCGACCGTGGTGGCCTCAGCAGCACCGGTGCCTGGTCGTCTGGAGCTTGCGTCCTTTTGCCGCATCGCCCGGAACAGCTCTGGGAGCCGGCACTTGTGGTCGAGCCACAACTACGCACCGCACGATTTCGTGCTCGTACCCGGTTGTTCCGGACCGGAGCTCACCCTTCACTAACAGTGTGGTCCCGCTCACAGGAGCGGAGCCGGCAGGAGGGTGAGATGTCGCGAGAACTCCACTGCCCGCACTGTGGGTGTCCGCTGCTTGCCACGCCGGATGCCCTTCGGGTGCCCGATCTGCACACCATCGAGTTGCTGAACAGGGAGATCGAGCAGCTGCGGGCGACGGTCGCCCGACTGCGCGGGGCGGGATTCAACCCTTTGGCCTCCCAGCAGCTGCCTCATGCGACGCCGTCCTGATCGGGCTGCACTCCGCAAGGCTGCCCGTCGGTAGGCTGGGCAGCGTGCCGAAGTCCCGGCCGGTACGGTCCTTGCGCGCTGGAATTCATGCGCACCAAGGTGTCGGGCATCCATATCCCTGACGATATGGTCCGCAGATTGCGGGAGGTTCCCGCGTTGGACCCGACCGCTGCACTCGGACCCGTGATCGGCGCGTTGGCGCAGGATGAGATGGAGGTCGCGATCGACTCGATAACTTTCACTTCCCCCGGCAACACATCGACCGGTCAAGTTCTCCATCACCGCCCCTTTCTCCCCACCGCGTCGGATCCAGAACAGCCGGATCCAGAACAGCCGGATCCAGATCAAGACGTATCCGAAGTCCGCTGATCGAGCGGTTCGGCTGGGACCGCGCCCTGAGGTTGGGGGTGATCGACATCAAGACCGAGGAGATCGAGACCCCGCACTCCGTCGCCCAGCACATCCGCAGGGCGCTGGATACCCTCGCGGCCGACAAGGTGTACGTCAATCCCGACTGCGGGCTTCGCCCTCTGCCCGCGGATGTGGCCAGGGCGAAGCTTCGGGCAATGTGTGGAGGGAACCGCGGCGGTGCGCGACAATCTTCCCGCTGCGATGCCCGTGCCCGGCGCGACGGGGCCTGGAGAAGAATCCCCACCATCTCCGATACCTGAATCCCTACCAGCCAATCCCCCTCGGCCGTCCCTGAACCGAGTGTCGAGCAAGGAGCGTGATCCCATGACCCAGTTGGAGAGCACCGAGTATCTGTTCACCTCGGAATCGGTGACGGAGGGCCATCCCGACAAGATCGCCGATCAGATCTCCGACTCCGTGCTGGACGCGGCGTTGACCATGGACCCGAACTCCCGGGTGGCCTGCGAGACGCTGATCACCACCGGGATGGTCGTGCTCGCCGGGGAGATCACCACACCGGGCTTGCTGGACTACACCCAGATCGTGCGGGACAAGATCTGTGAAATCGGCTACGACAACGGGATGTACGGCTTCGACGGGCACAGCTGCGCGGTGATGACCGTGCTGGACAAACAGTCGCCGGACATCGCTCAGGGCGTCGACCTGGCCGCCGAGCGGCGGGGCAACCTGTCCGAGGACGAGCTGGACAGCGCCGGCGCCGGCGACCAGGGGATGATGTTCGGATACGCGACGAACGAGACGTCGGAGCTGATGCCGATGCCGATCGCGCTGGCGCACCGGCTGTCCAAGCGGCTGGCGCAGGTGCGCAAGGACGGTTTGCTGCCCTATCTGCGGCCGGACGGCAAGACGCAGGTGACCGTCCGGTACCGCGACGGTGTACCGGTGGGCGTGGAGAAGGTGCTGATCTCCACTCAGCACGCCGAAGAGGTCACCTCCGAGCAGATCCGCGCGGACCTGTGGGAACAGGTGGTGCTGGCGGTACTGCCTGCCGACTTCTACGACAAGGGTGAGTTGGCGCGCAATCTGTTCATCAACCCCACCGGACGGTTCGTCATCGGTGGGCCGGTGGGTGATGCCGGGCTGACCGGTCGGAAGATCATCGTGGACACCTACGGTGGTTTCGCCCGGCACGGCGGTGGCGCGTTCTCCGGTAAGGATCCGTCCAAGGTGGACCGTTCCGCGGCCTACGCGGCCCGGTATGTGGCCAAGAATGTGGTGGCGGCGGGCCTGGCGGACCGGGCGGAAGTGCAGGTGGCCTACGCGATCGGCGTCGCCAGGCCGCTGTCACTGCTGGTGGAGACCTTCGGCACCGAGCAAGTGTCCCGCTCGACCATCGAGAAACTGGTCGGTGAGCACTTCGACCTGCGCCCCGCGGCCTTCCGTAACTACCTGAGGTTGCATCGGCCGATCTATTCCAAGACCGCCACATACGGCCACTTCGGACGCGATGACCCCGATTTCACCTGGGAGAACACCGACCGGGCCGTAGCACTACGGGAGGCCGCCGGACTGCCCAGTGCTGCTCCCGTGACGGTTTGAGGAGCTGTAGTGAACATCATCGTCACCGGATCGATCGCCACGGACTACCTGATGGTTTTCCCGGGCAGGTTCACCGAGCTGATCGTTTCCGACAAACTGGACAACCTCTCCCTGTCCTTCCTGGTGGACGAACTCGCGATCCGCCGTGGCGGGGCAGCCGCTAACATCGCATTCAACCTGGGTTGCCTCGGGCTGGCGCCGGTGCTGGTGGGTGCGGTCGGGGCCGATTTCGCCGAATACGGGGACTGGCTCTCGGCGCACGGGGTGGACACCAGCGCCGTGCATGTCTCGGCGGACAAGCACACCTCCCGGTTCATGTGCACGACCGACTCCGATCAGAACCAGATCGCGTCGTTCTACGCGGGCGCGATGTCCGAGTCACGCGAGATCGAGTTGAAGCCGGTCGTGGACCGGCTCGGAGGGACCGACCTCGTGGTGGTGGGTCCCTGTGACCCGGCCGCGATGGTGCAGCACACTCAGGAGTGCCGTGACCACGGCTACCCGTTCGCGGCCGATCCCTCACAGCAGCTCGCTCGGCTCGACGGTGGGCAGATCTCCGAGTTGGTGACGGGTGCGGCTTACCTGTTCACCAACGAGTACGAGCGGGGCCTGCTCGAACGCAAGACCGGCTGGTCGGACACCGATATTCTGGATCGAGTGGACGTCGCAGTGATGACCCGGGGCGCGAAGGGCGTGACCGTGGCGCGTCCGGGGGAGCCGGCCATCTCGGTGACCCCCCCTCAGGAGCTTGCCAAAGCAGACCCGACCGGCGTGGGTGATGCGTTCCGCGCCGCTTTCCTGGCCGGCATGGAATGGGGCGTGGGTGACGAGCGGGCTGCCCAGCTGGGCTGCATGCTGGCCACCCTGGTGATCGAATCGGTCGGAACCCAGGAGCACAGCTTCGAACCGGAGTCGTTCCTGGCGCGCTTCACCGAGGCATATGGGCCGGACAGCGCGGCTGAGGTGGCCCCCCATGTGCTCGCGCCACCCTCAGCGGCACCGGAACAGCCGTGACTTTCAACTTCGAAGAAGGAGAGCAATTCACATGACCGTCGCCGCGCCTGGCGCTGAGAAGAAGCTGCAGACTCTTGCCGGTATCGATTTTGCCGTTGCCGACCTCGAGCTGGCCGAGTTCGGCCGTAAGGAGATTCGGTTGGCGCAGCATGAGATGCCGGGTCTGATGGCGTTGCGCCGGGAGTATTCCGGGGTCTTTCCGCTGCGGGGGGCTCGGATCTCGGGTTCGCTGCACATGACGGTGCAGACAGCGGTGCTGATCGAGACCCTCGTCAGTCTGGGCGCTGAGGTCCGGTGGGCGTCGTGCAATATCTTCTCCACTCAGGACCATGCGGCGGCGGCGGTGGTGGTGGGTCCGCACGGGAGCGTGGAGCAGCCCCAGGG
>JBOHHD010000589.1:0-5478 GCA_050700515.1 Pseudonocardiaceae bacterium | reverse complement strand
CGATAGGGCTGCTCGACCAGCGCCACGTGCACGCCCGCCGCGATCGCCGCCCCCGTGGTGGCGACCAGATCGGGCGCGCTGATGGTGCCGCCCGCGCCGTGCCCGAGCAACAGCGCCGCGCTGCCTTGCAGGCAACCGTGCAGCTGCACCCGGGCCGCTCCGTGCGGAGTGGGGATGGTGAGTTCGGTCACCGAATCTGATCCACATCGAGCAGCGCGGGGGATTCCGGCTCGCTACGCCGCACCAGCTCCGGGCCGTGGTGGCGGACATTGTTGACCGCCGTGGACACCGGACGCAGCTCCAGGGTGTCCACCCACCTTTCCAGCTGTTCCGGTGCCGGGGCGAGCAACCGTCCGGGGTCGGGGGAGTCCGGGTCCAACCAGTCCTCCCACACCTCGGTGGGCAACACCAACGGCATTCGGTGGTGGATCTCGGTTAGCCGGCCGACGGCTGCTGTGGTGAGTACCGCACAGGTCACCAGCGGGGGCGCGGCGGGGTCCGGACCACGCCAGGTGGCCCACAATCCAGCCATCGCAAGCCCCGAACCGTGGGCCGGAGTGAGGAAGAACGGCTGCTTTGGCGTACGGGCAGCGGCCGAACGCTGCCACTCGTACCACCCGTCCGCAGGCAGCAGGCAGCGGCGCCGGGCCACCGCATCGCGATAGGCCGGCTTGGTGGTGGCGCTCTCGGCCCGGGCGTTGATCATCCGTGACCCGACACCGGGATCCTTGGCCCAATGCGGCACCAGTCCCCAGCGCATCACCCGAATGCTGCGCACGGTCCGTTCCGGATCGGGAGAGCCTGCGGCGTCACGCGGATGGCGGGTGACCACCGACAGCACCTGTGTGGTCGGAGCGACGTTGTACTCAGGCCCACGCGCGGAGCCCTCGGTACCGTCGATGGCGTCGAACTCAGTGGCCAGTGTCGCGGGATTTCTGGTCGAGGCGTATCTGCCGCACATAACCACCATCGTGGCACGGACCAGTGGACATCCAGGGCATTGTGGGGGCATCGCGGGCCGACTCGTACGGGACGGCGGCGGTCGAAGCGGGCTGGAGCTCGAACCGGCCCCCGTGGCACCGGAGCGCGCCGCGCACGCCATCGTCGCGCCGATCGCAGGCGGATGACCCGTCAGCTCAATGCACCCTCACGGCCTTGGCGAGTACGCGATGATGGGGCCATGACGACCTCCACCGGATTGGACCGGGCGGCACCAACAACGGCAGCGCGGTGGGCTGCGCCGCCGGCGACCGGACCGGTGCAGGCCACCGTCGCCGTACCAGGATCGAAATCGATCACCAATCGGGCATTGTTGCTGACCGCGCTGGCCGGCACCGGGGGCACCCTACGCGGGGCGCTGCGCAGCCGGGACACCGATCTCATGGCCGCCGCGCTGGGTGCCCTCGGACTACCCGTGCGCAGCCGAGGTGACGAGCTGACGGTGGCCGCGCACGGCGGACTACGCGGACCGGCCACGGTGGACTGCGGGTTGGCTGGCACGGTGATGCGCTTCGTACCGCCGCTGGCCGCGCTGGCCCAAGGCCCGGTGAGCTTCGACGGCGACGAGCGCGCCCGGCAACGACCGATGAGCCCGGTGCTGGGGGCGCTGCGGGCGATGGGGTGCAGGGTCGAAGGGAACGGACTGCCGTTCGTGCTGCACGGCGCCGGGCGGTGTGCGGGCGGTGAGGTGCGGATCGATGCGTCGGGCTCTTCACAGTTCGTGTCCGGCTTACTGCTCTCCGCCGCCGGGTACGACAGGGGTGTCACGGTCCGCCATGAAGGCCCGCCACTCCCCTCCCTGCCGCATATCGAGATGACCGTGCAGATGTTGACCGAGCGCGGGGTGGCGGTGGACACCGACGGCGCGACGTGGTGGCGGGTCGCGTCCGGTCCGGTGGCGGGCGGCGACTTCGACATCGAACCTGACCTGTCCAACGCGACCGTGTTCCTCGCGGCAGCCGCGGCGACGGGTGGGCGGGTCAGCGTGCCGGGGTGGCCGCTGCACACCGCTCAGGCGGGCGACGCGATTCGTCCGTTGCTCAGCGAGATGGGCTGTGCCGTGAACCTCGATGAGCGGGGGCTCACCGTCACCGGTCCCCCTCGGCTGAGCGGCGTGGACGCCGACCTGCACCATATCGGGGAGCTCACCCCGACGGTGACGGCGCTGGCCGCGCTGGCCGCCGGACCCTCTCGGCTACGGGGGATCACGCACCTGCGGGGGCACGAGACCGACCGGCTGGCCGCGCTGGCCACCGAGATCAATGCCCTGGGCGGCGACGTCCGCGAGACACCCGACGGATTGGAGATCCATCCCCGGGTGTTGCGCGCGGACCCGGGCCGGGCGTGGCGCGTCTACGCCGATCACCGGATGGCGACCGCGGGTGCGATCGTCGGGCTGGTGGTGCCCGGAATCGCCGTCGACGACATCGCCGCGACGGCCAAGACGCTGCCCGACTTCGCCGCGAACTGGTCGGCGATGCTGGCCGGTGATGCCTGCTGAGCCGGCCTGGCGGTGGCCCCCGCGGTGGTCACCGACTCGACGAGTCAGACGTCCGCGTCCGGCCGGGACGCCATGGTTCCCGGCCGCGCACCAAACGCAGGCCCGAGCACGCCGACGCGGTGCCCGCGATGGTGGTGGCGGTGGACCGAGGCCGGTGGACCTGCGCGCCCGAAGGCGACCCCACGGTGCGGGTGACCGCGATGCGGGCCCGCGAACTCGGCCGCACCCCGGTGGTGGTCGGCGACCGCGTCGGACTGGTCGGCCAGATCAGCGGAGCGCCCGATCAACTGGCCCGGATCGTCCGGGTCGACGACAGATCCAGCGTGCTGCGTCGCACGGCTGACGACAACGATCCCTATGAGCGGGTGGTGGTCGCCAACGCCGAACAGTTGTGCATCGTCGCCTCACTGGCCGACCCGCCGCCGCGCACCGGGCTGATCGACCGGTGCCTGGTGGCCGGCTACGCCGGAGGCCTGGAGCCGGTGCTGTGCCTGACCAAACGGGATCTCGCGGCACCGGACGCCATCCTGGAGCGGTACGCGGCGTTGGATCTGCCGGTGCTGATCATCGCCCCGCAGACCGGGGTGGATGCCGTGCGAGCGCGGCTGGCACAGCGGGTCTCGGTGCTGGTCGGGCACTCGGGAGTCGGGAAGTCCACCCTGGTCAACCGGCTGGTACCGGCCGCCGCCCGAGCGACCGGGCTGGTCAGTGGAGTGGGCAAGGGCCGCCACACCTCCACCTCCGCCGTCGCACTGCCGCTGGCGGGGGGCGGATGGGTAGTGGACACCCCCGGGATCCGCTCCTTCGGACTGGCTCACGTGACTCCCCATGACGTCGTCCGCGCCTTTGGTGACCTGGCCGAGGCGATCGCGGACTGCCCCCGCGGCTGCACTCACCTCGGCTCCCCCACCGATCCGGAGTGCGCGCTGGACGAACTCGACGGCGCCGCCCACCACCGCGCGATGTCCGTCCGCGCCCTGCTCACCACGCTGACCGAGTCCTGAGACCGGAAACCCCACTACTCAGCGGGGGCGGATCGCCTTTGGCTCGATCGCTTTCTGCCCCCCGAGGTAGGGGCGCAGGACCTCGGGAATCCGTACCGAGCCGTCCGGGCGGACGTGGTTCTCCAGGATGGCGAGCATCGCGCGGTCGGTGACGGCGGTCGCAGCGAGACTATGCGGCTGGGTGACCCTTCCCCGGTCCAGGTAGCGGATCTTGAATCCTCGGGTCTGGTAGTCGGTGAAGTGCGAGTTCAGGTGGGTCTTGCGGTAAGCACCGACACCGGGAAACCAGGACTGCGTCTCGTACTCCTGGTACGCGGCTGCCCTGAGATCACCGGCACAGACCCGCAGCACCCGGTACGGCAACTCCAGATCCCGCAGGATGCCCTCGATGTTGCGCTGGCATTCGTCCCACCAGTGCTCGGCGTCCTCGGGGCGGCAGAGCACAACCTGCTCGACCGAAGGTGCGTGATAGGCGCCTCGGTCCGCATCACCTGCCGCATCGCGGGGGCAGGGTGCGAACGCGCCGACGCGAATCGGCAGATCCACGGCATCGATGATCTGGTCACCGTAGTAGCCGACGACGTTCTGGTTCGTCGTCATCGGGGTGAACCCGCGAGCCAGCAGCAGGCTCTGCACATGCGTGACAACCGCCCACGCCAACCGCGCGCCGTCGCCGCGCCAACCAGCGTGACCCTCGACGGCAACCTCCGCGCCACCGGTCTCCTCGGCAGCCACCGGGTCACCCCCGTGGCGCACCTCGACACTGCCACCCGCCGGGGTGTCATCCGGTAGCAGGTTGGGCAACCGCCCCCACAGCTCGTCCCGATCCTTTTGCAGGGCACCGACCTGCTCGGCAACGGCGCGCAGGTCCTCCTGCAATGCCCGGGCGGCGTCGACGTCGACCTGCTCACGGCTCATCGCGTGGCGCCGGTGCTGTGCCCGCAGGACCCCGGATCGAGCGCTCGCCTGGCGTAGCTCGGTGTCGAGTTCGACAATGCGGTCCAGGTCCACCGCAGCGCCGCGTCGGGCAGCCGTGCGCCGCAGGAGGCCCGGGTCGGTTCGGAGCAAGGCGATGTCAATCACCGTGGTGGCCCTCCGAAGTTGGTCGGGTGGATCAGCTCGGAGTGTATCGACGCCGAGCCGGGGTCAGCCTCGGTCGGTGGAGCGTGAGGTGACCAGGAGCAGACACAGCGTGGCCACGCCGAGGGCTATCCCGGCGATGATGAGCAGAGGGTCGAGCTGGCGGCTCTGGGCGACGCCCACCGCTTGGGTGGTAGCCGGCGCAGGCTGCGCGACCGTGGGAACCGACACCCCGCTGGGAGCAGGCACCGCACCGGCGGTGGGAGCCGTCGCAGCAGTGCCCTCAGCGGGCACACCCTCCGCGGGAGCACCTTCGACAGGTGCACTCTCAGCGGGAACACTCTCCGCAGGCACCTCTTCCGCGGGAGCACTCTCCGCCGGGGCGGCCTCCTCCGGGGGCGCCGCTTGAGCGGGAGCCGGGGAGTGGTCCATGGCCGTCACCGTGGCCACCATGTCCGGATGGATGCTGCACAGATAGGAATAGCTACCCGGTGCGGCGAAGGTGTAGCTGTAGCTCTGGCCGTTCATGAGGGTGCCGGAGGCGAATGAGGCAGGCGCACTCTGGCTGGTGACGTCATGGGGAGCCTGGTCCTCGTTCACCCACGTGACGGTGTCGCCGGTGTTGACCGTGAGCTCGGAAGGCGTGAAGACGAAACTACGGATCGGGACGGTCACGCTCTGCGCCTCGTGGGTCTGCCCGCTTGCCGCCGCGGGAGCGAGGGTAAGGGTGGCCACGGCGGGTACCGCTACCGCCAGGGCGGCGAGCACGCCACGGACACGGTGGGGTCGGGTACGGCTGGTCGGTGTCATCGGGTGAACTCCGCGGCGGACATGGGGGCTCCACAGTCAGGGCTGCGCCAGGGGTCACGAGGCCGGACGCGGTCGGATCTGGAT
>JBOHHD010000588.1:0-2352 GCA_050700515.1 Pseudonocardiaceae bacterium | reverse complement strand
GCACGGCCACAGCACACTTTCGCCGATCATGGTCCAGCGGTGACCATGGCGATGACCGGGCAGCTCCTGAGCTATGACTGAACGTCACGACTACGTCACGTCGAGCGACCATGACTTTGCCCTGCTCCCATACCGCCATGTTCACCAGGACGCGACTGTTTCCCGTCCCTCGAGGCAGCTGCGTAGAGATGAAACCCGGCTTCGCCTTCATCAGCTTGGCGGCCGCCTCCCAGATCTCGATGACAGTGTCTACCTGGCCTTCAGGTGGGACGAACACATTCATGAGCGTGACCGGCCCCCTCGTCTCCTGAAGTTGGGCGGGGAAGGAGCCGAGTCGTCGAGTTCCACAAGTCTGATTCGGTGCTCGCCCTCGCCTGTCTCGGGAATTTCCTGTCGCCGCCAGCCACCTGGCGAAGGGTCGGGAGTTGTGGACCCCGACCCGCCCCGATCCCTTCGGTGACATGGACCGTCCCGCCGCGCGGCTGGAGCTGGCTCGGGGACGGCTGGACGCCGCCGAGGCACTGGCTGCCGCGTCGGTACGCCGCTGGCCGGAGGGCAAGCAGATCAGCCGTGCGCTCTCCGGTGCCGTGCTGGCCACCATCCGCGTCAAAGCCGGAGAGTGCAACGGCCTGCGGCTGGCCCACCACACCATCGCTGCGGTGGCCCAGCTCAGCTCGGTCCGGGCCCGCAAGCAGCTCACCCCATTGGCACAGGCACTGGCGGCCTGGCCTGGGTCCGACGCCGCCGAGCTGACCCGAATGGCCCGTCAAGTCGCCACGACCCAGGCGTAGCAACGCGTCGACCGATCTGCTAAAGCGCTTGATCGCAGCGTGTTCGTCCGAATTATGGTGCCACGCCGGGGAGCTGTAGACAGTACGTGGATGGCATCAAATCCACCGTGGGTGATGGTCAGGTGCTGAGGATTTGATGTAGAAGGGGTGGTGCCGTTGCGGGTGAATCGTTTGTCGGCGTTGCCTGCCACCTTCACCACCGGACGGGCGGAGCGGGCGGGATTATGGCGTCGTGATCTGTACCTGTTACGCGACGCCGGGATGGTCAACGAAGTATCGCGCGGGGTCTATCGCAAGGCGGATGCTCCGGAGACTGCTCATCTCGCTCTCTCGGCGGTGGCGCACCGCGCGCCGTTGGCGGTGGTGTGCCTGATCTCGGCGTTGGCGGTGCATGAGTTGACCGATGAGATCCCGGCCGTCGTGCAGGTCGCCGTGCCTCGTGGGACCCATCGCCCACGAATCGCCTATCCCCCGACCGAGGTGTCGGAGTTCGACGCGCGGACCTTCGACCTCGGTCTGCGGAAACGTGAGGTCGCCCCAGGGGAAAGGGTGCGGATCTATGGGGCGACTCGCTCTGTCGTGGACGTGATGCGGATGCGTCACCGGATCGGGGACCCGGTGGCGGGGCGGGTGTTCAACGACCTGCGAAACATGGCCCGGCGCGAGGGACGATCGACCGACGAGTTGCTCGTCCTCTACGTCCTGGAATGGTTCCTGCACCGCCTGAGCCGCTTGCCCTACGCCGATAGGCTCACCGTTCCGCGGTGATCGGCAAGGCTCAATTAGCGGATCACACGCAGCATTCCTGAAGATAGCCGTCTCGTCATCCATTTGGCGCGTCGGATGGACCGTCCGGATCTGCGTGCTTCGAGCACTATGCAGGGCCGCGTTCTTCTGTCAGCCACCGGAGACGTTTGACCAAGTCCGGCCTATGGTTGGCGATTTTTTCAAGCGTTTCTCGAGATTCCTCGCTCCATTTGTCGGGATGGGTGAGCGATGGTGCTGGTAGGTCTAGCTCGATCAGCCGGATACTGGCCTCCAGCACGAGGACATCCGCCGGATCGCAGAGCGGCAAGGCGTGTAGGAGCATCTCGGCGATTCGCTGATCGCTGTCGCGGTCGCGTCCCAGGAAGACCAGCGCGCAGCGAATCAGATAAGGCGCAAGTCTCGTGTCGCTATGCATGGGCAACCGGCTTGGTGGCTTCCTACCTTCAACAGCATCAGCTCTGACGGGGTTAGTGAATTCTAGGTCGGCGCCGAGTGTACTGAGGACATCGGCGGCCAGTGCGGCGGGTACTTTCTCATCTGTGGCGAGCCGGTCAAGGAGCATGATGGTGCGAGCCTTCATCTCATCACGACCACAGGACCGAGCGACGGCTGGACGGCGGAAACGTGAGGTGTTCGCCAAGTTCTGGATCCCAGCCTTGATCTGGATGAACTGCCCTGACGACCGAATGTTGCTACCGGTTCGCGGGCTTGCCGGCACTGCGGCGCAACGCGGCGGCGAGGGTGACGAGCAGCCTGCCACTAGTCACTCTGGGTGGAGCGCAGCCTGGGTGGA
>JBOHHD010000587.1:0-5183 GCA_050700515.1 Pseudonocardiaceae bacterium | reverse complement strand
AGCGGGAGAACGCCACGATCCTCAATGCCGGTCTTCGTGACCTCGCGGCCCGGATCGTCGACGCCCTGCGCGCCGCACTGGCTCAGCTCAAGATCATCGCACCGGTCTGGTTGAGTCAGAATGACGGAACGCTGATGAGCGTCGAGGCCGCAGCGCGCTATCCGGTCGCCACCGTCGCCTGTGGGCCCACGAACTCCATGCGCGGGGCGGCCTTCCTGTCCGGCCTGCGCGACTGCCTCGTCGTCGACATCGGCGGAACGACCACCGATGTCGGCATGCTTCGCCACGGGTTTCCGCGCCAGAGCACGGTGGCAGTCGAGATAGGCGGAGTAGCGTCACCCCGTTGGCGGTCTCCCACGCCCACACGCTCGCCGTCGCCGAACTACCCGATCATCACCGTGATCCGTTCGACCGGCTACTGGTCAGCCAGGCTCACCTCGACAGCCTCACCCTGTTGACAGCCGACCGCAAGCTGGGCGCCTACGACGTCCAGATCATGTGGGCGCGCTAAGCGGGGCGGCTATGCACCGCTGTTTGCTCCGGTGCGGCGCTGTTTCGCCGCTGATGCGATGAGCAGCTGATGAGCCTCGTCGGGGCCTTGGTCGAAGAACCCGTCGGGCCATTCGACCATCGCGCCGGTGGGGGTGAGCTCGATCGGCTGGTACACCGTCTCACCGTCCTGGTCACGACTGGCGAAGAGCAGGACCAGGTCCCGCCGGAGCCGGTCCGTCAGGTCCTCGGCGATCCGGCGGCGCAGGCGGAGAACCAGGTACTCGCTGTGCGATTCCACCAGCAGGTTCTGCCCCCAGGCCATACACGCGAGGAGGAAGTCAGCGAGGCGCTGCTGCGCCGCAGGATGCAGGTGGAGCTCGGGCTGTTCGAGCACGACCAGGGCACCGGGTCCGGCCACCAGGCACTGCACGATGACGGGCAACACCTGGCTGACGCCGACGCCGACCGCGGACAAGGTCACCGCTCGGGTCAATCCATACGGCACCACGTCGATGCCGAGCATCTGCGGCGTGTCCTCGCGGACCCGCAGATCATCGGAGAGCCCGAAGTCGACCATCCACCGCCGTACCGCTTCCAGGAGGGGAACCTTCTCCACCGCGCCTCCGGGCACCGGGTAATGGCGCGGCGTGCCCCGGTTGGCCTGGAGCACCGATGCCACGTACTCCCCCTCGACTCCCACCTCACCGAGGTCAGGATCTGGTGCGGACGGAAACGGTCGGTGCGGCGCGTGCCGGAGCGGGCCGACGTATCGCACCTGCGTGGCGAGGTACCGCGCGCAGGCGCGCTGGGCGCCGTCGAGGTGCACCGGCCCACGACCCCCGAGAGGTTCGGCATCGCCGGTGCCCGCCCGCCGGCGGGTCCGGAGCTCGGCCTCCAATCCCTCCACCACCTCGTGTTGCACCTGCACGCGCTCCTCGTCGGAGAGCCGTCCGTACCAGTCGGCGAAGTCATCGTCCGCCGGCACGTCCTGCCGGACCGCCCAGATCACCTCCTGGATCACGCGTCGGCGGGGAATCACCAGCGGCTCAGCGTCCACCGGGCGCTCCAGCCGAGGCTGGTCGGCAATGGCGCAGAACCAGTCGTGAACCCGGATCGACGCGGCCGGCGGCGTGCCGAACAACGCTTCGATTTGACCGCTGGAGATGAGCGCGTCGAGCACGACGGTTTCGGAGTCGGCACTGCGAATGGATCCACGGAATGCGAGACCCTCGGCGAGGTCGTAGTACTGGCGTGCGACGAGCGAGGGTGTGTGGGTGCGTTGAAGACGGACCGCAGCCGCGAGCCCGTCGCCCTGGGAACGAACCTCGATGGCGCTGATCTGCGCCGAACCGATCTGCTCCTCGGTGGCGGAGTCGAGTTCGATTGCCCAATGCACGTCGAGCGGCTGGGATTCCCGGTGGGGCGGACGGGCGATCAGCCGCTCGGCGACAAAACGGCGAGCGGCTGAGTTCAGCAGCACATCACGTACCTCGGAGGCGAATCGCATGGCGATCCGTACCGGTTCCGCCGGATCGGCGCGCTGATGGCGTACCGTATCGAACGTGCCGAGTCGGGCGAATTCGCCATTGAGGGGAAACCGGTGGCCATCCATGTGCCGTCGAGTCACCTGGGACATGGCCAAAATGGCTTGCAGCACCGAGCTCTTGCCGGTCGAGTTCGCGCCGGCGATAACCGTGAGCGCACCCATCGCTATGTCGGCTTCCCGTACCGATTTGAAATTCTTCAGCTGTAGCCTGGTGAGCCGCGTCGAACAGGGCAGGCGAGGGTCGGAAGGGGGCTGCGACATCACACCATCTCGGAAAGGTCAGTGTCGTTCACCGGGGTGAACACGACGAATGCCTGGCGGTATTCGAGGGACAATCTCCTCGCCCGCTGCGGCGCCTCGTGCCAGCAGCGGCGGTGTGACAGTACCGTGACCAGAGGACCATGAGTTGCCGCCCCGGATACGACCTGCGCCAGTGCTCGACCGCGGTGGTGACCCACGATCTTTTCCGCGGGACCCGCGGCCGATGTCGAGGGACGGGCGGACAGGGCACGCTCGACAAGCGGCTGTAATGCCCGCTGTTCGTCCTTGCTGAGCTGAGGAAACGCTGCCAGGAGTTCATCGACGAACTCCGCAGATGCCTCGGCGCCGGCCAAGGCGAGAGCGGATCCGGGCTCCGCCGCCACAGCCCGAAGGACGTCGGGGCGGCCGAGAGCGGGGTCGAACACCGGGGCCGCCAGCTCGCTGCGCCGCCGGTGGCAGTGATCGGTCAGCTGATCGAGCTCAGTCGACATCCTCGCCAGCGCCGGGTAGCGCGGGTCGATACCCACCGGCTGGAGTGGGATGCCCCGGGGAAGGATCACCCCTTCCGGCTCGTCGCTCCAGGCCAGCGCCAGGAGCTGGTCCAGTACCTCCGTGGCGACCGCACCTACCCGGCGACTGATCTGAACGATCCATATGGTGCCGGAAAAGCGCGTGTACACCGCGATCTCGTAGCCGAGATTCGCCATGCCTGGTGCGAGCAGGGCGTCGACCTCGGTGGCGAGCTCCGTCTCGATTCCGGCCAGCATGCCCTGACACCAACCGTCCTCAACAGCCGTGACGACGAAGAGACGACCGGGGCTGGAGTATGCGCTCATCGGCCGGACGATGCAGACGTCGCCGGGGAGTACCTCTGCCGGTTCGTCCTCGTGGCGGTCGGCGCCCCCGGAATCGGCGCCCTCGGAGTCGGCGTCCTGAGGATCGGTCGCCACGGCGAGCAACGCCGCGGACAACCAGGGGGGCAGCTGCTCGTCAGACATCGGAGCCCCCGGCGGTGTGCAGGCGGACGTACAGCTCTTCGGCCAGCCGGATCGACTCACTGGCCCCCGGTGCCCCGGCACGGACCCACGCGGCCCGCAGCCGGCCGAACGTCTCCGACTTCCGCTTGGCGGCGGTCGGCCTGCTCACCCTGAGCGCGGTGGCGAGCTCGGAGTCGGGAGCGCCGGCGAGCTTGATGCGCAGCACAGTGCGGTCTGTGTCGTTGAGGGCGTCCAGGACGGCGGTCACGGTCTCCTCCAGATCGAGTGCCAGGTCGGCAGACTCAGCACCGGGTACATCAGGCTCTTCGCTGTGGTCAAGGACGACGGGAACCCACGATGTCAACACCTCGCGCAGGATGGTGCCGAAGTCGTCGATCGACAGGCTGGTCCCGGCTGCGGTGAAGGCCAGGTCGATGAGCCGGCTCAGCATCTCCGACCGGTAGACCGCCGGTGCGTGCTCCCCTGTTCCCAGGGACTTGGGAAGCATCCGCACAGCGGCGACCGCAGACCGCAGACCGGATTCAGTGGGTGGCTGGGCCGACCACTCCGACCCACTCGGTCGCCAACGATCAGCGCCGACGCCCGGTAGGCGCTCCCAGCCAGGGCCTTCGAGGAACCGTTTGATCCGGATGAGGAGTTGATCGACAACGGTTCGCCGCCGTCGACGGACCAGCGCCCGCCGGACCTGGTGGCGCAGGAGTCTTCGCACGTCATCGACCGATGCGGCAACGTCAAGGAGGTAGCGCAATTGTCCTTGCCGCAAGAGCTGTTCCACTGTCACGTCCTGGACCAGCTCCTCGATCTCGGAGCTGGTCCAGCTTCGCTCGACGACCGCATAGATCGCCGCGTCGAACCGACGGGAGACCTCTCGGCACGCCCGGCGAACCTCGGCGAGCCAGAGCGGACCGATCCGCGCCCGCCGTGCCTCCGCGGTGAGCTCGTCCAGCCGGGGATCGGTCATCGCCGACCCCGCCGAGTGGTACCGGAGGCCGGGGGCGGTACCAAGCGCATTGCCCAATCGATCAACTCATCATCGGGCTCATGACAGGAGAAATGGTCGAGTTTGGCGATGTCGACAGAAACCTGGTTGGACCCATTGATGGAGCCGTCCTCATCGATCCGGCAGGTCGACATCCCGCATCTGCCCTCGTGGGGTTTATGGGCTCGCCCTTGCGTCCACGTGGTCGATCTGGGCAGCAGGGAGACGCGTGGACCCGGCCACGTTGATCTGACCAGGAAGGGGTGCCATGCCCGCGAACTCTGGTAAGCGGCGAGGCCACTCGCCTCGTCGGTCAGCAGGAACCAATCACCGACCCCCGGCACAGAAGCAGCCACTCACGATCCTTTCAGCTCACTGAGTACCCATCGGGAGCTTCTCACGCGACCCCCTCTGACTCCCACGCCATCGGCTCGAATCGAGCTCGGGCGGCGCCGGGTCAGATCGCCATGGCGGTTCGGACGCTGTCGTGGGCGTCCGCGCCGCCCTCGCCGGAGGAGGTGATCCGGCCCGCTTCCAGCACGTAGTAGCGGCTCGCCGCGGCCAGCGCGAAACCGACATGCTGCTCGACCAGCAGGACCGACAGGCCACCTCGGGAGGTCAGCGACAGGATGGTCGCCTCGATCTCGGACACCACGGACGGCTGGATGCCCTCGGTCGGCTCGTCCAGGATCAGCATCTGCGGCTGAGTGATCAACGCCCGGGCAATGGCCAGCTGCTGGCGTTGGCCACCGGAGAGCAGCCCGGCCCGACGCGACATCAGCCCGCGCAGTGCCGGAAAGAGATCGAGCGCCTCGGCGATCAGCTTCTTGCCCTCTCGGCGGGTGTCGGCCACCAGTTGCAGGTTCTCCTCGGTGGTCAGCTGGGGGAAGCACTGCTGTCCCTGCGG
>JBOHHD010000586.1:0-18177 GCA_050700515.1 Pseudonocardiaceae bacterium | reverse complement strand
ATGGTGGACAGCTCTCCTGTCGAACTCGGCGCGCTCAGGGCTGTACCGGACCGGATCCGAGTGCCGCTGTGTGGCCACAGACTTCCGAATAACGCACAAGATACATCCTAAACGACATTGTGTCCAGTTCGAAGCAAGGCGGGATCAATCTCTACACGGACATCGATCCGAAATCCTTCCTTCTCGACAATATCGTTCACCCACATTTTTTCCAGAGTGGCCCGATAAATCCGCCGCGGCGCGTCCCCGAGGAAATCTTTTGCAGGACGAAGCTTTTTTCCCACCCTACTCGCTACGAGTTGATGGGCGCGAGAAACCCGACCAGCATCAGATAATTCCTCGGCTTGCGCCTGAATGTAAACACCTTGACCAGCACCCGTCCCTTCGGGGATCGTGGAATCATAGATAGCCAAAAAAATATAAGGGTTGTTCTGAATATTCTTCGAGTGTTGACTTTTGCGATCCGACATCCAAAAGAAATTGTAATCAGAATCAAATGCCGAATATACTGGACTGTTCCATGGACGACCACCCGCTTCGGCGCAGACCGTGGCAATCGTGATGTATTGTATTTTCTGTATTGTTCGCCGTGCACACTCCACATAATTTAAAGACATCTATTCTTCCCTTCATTGTCACATCCACAGTGATGCCACCGCATCGGACACCTATCTCATATCATGTATGTCTCGCACCAATTATTACCGTATAACCCAGTCCATGACTGGCCAGTTTCGGAGCATCCAGGCTGAGCTGTGGCCAGTCAATGCTCGATTCATGAAGATCTTGTACCCACAGGCGAGTCACTGGGACGTGTTGGCCCTCGAACATGTCCTCATCGCGCCAAATCCACTTATCAGCAGCACACCGCCGAGGAAAGCACCGCAGACCGGAGGCGTGGACCCACTGCCGCCCGCCGGCCGCACAATGGGCGGTCACGCAGCGGGGCACCGCGCGGACCGGCCGCGAAGGACAGGTGATCACCATGAGCGCCGACCGGGCCCGTGACCTCCTCGCCCGCATCAAGGCCACCAACGTCGGAGCCGAGACACGCGACCAGCTGGCCAACGAGGTGCGCCACCTGGTCGTCGCCTACCTCCAGCAGCTGCCGTCGACACTGCTGGATGAACGGGAGCGGGTGCAGCCTGACGCACCGAGCGCCTGACCCGGCCCTGATCGACGCCCAGACGCAGCACGCGTCAGCAGTGGCAGATCGAGCACCTGCTGCTACTGCATGACCGACTCCGGGGTGTTCGCCAGATCAGCACCGCACTCGAACACGGGCCAGGCTCAACTTGACGAACGGCGAGAAAGACGTGATCAGTTACCACCCGTCGCTGCCCCTTGTCGGGATTGCACTGATCGTGGGTTTTGTCCGGGGGTGGCCTGCTGCCCGGCGATGTTCCGTCCGTCGCGATGCCGCTGACCGGCCAGGTCGGGTCTGCTCGTCTGCGTCAGAGATTGACTGAACGGTCGATGCCTGTAACAAACATTGACCGGCAGTCGAACCAGGACATAGACGCAGTCCCTGAAAGGCTCGTGCCGCATGACCGACTCCGACACAAAGACACGTAGCGCAGGTGGGTCCACCGGTGCCAAAGTCGGGAAGAGCGGGGAGGTAACGTTACAGCGTCGGACGGTCTTGCTGACCAGGAGGATGTCTCTCTGGCTGTTCTGCGGGGTCATTTTAGCGGCTTTTCGATATATGTGGATGTACTGCGCGGCATACACGAAAGTGATCTATCTATTTCCGAGATGCCACTAAAAGGCGAACAATTCGTCGTTGGTGGTTTTATGGCGCTTGGCGCAACCGGAGAAATACTCGCCGCCGACACGAAATAGGAGAATGCGAAGACTTGGTCGATTGTCGCGACGTTGTGCGCCATCTGCGCCGCAATGGCGAACCTGATCGCATATGTGTACATTCCACCGGCATCGAGCATGATAGCGTTCACTATCTACCTCGGGGTCGGCACGCTAGTGCTCAGTGCCGTGTGCGTAGGAATGGCGGCGGGCCGATGATGGTCGAACTTCCCCCAATCTCTCTGTCGGTTTTCTCCGTCGCGATATCGACAGTAATGATCGGACTCAGGTACCTGTTCAGGCGAAGCGCGGCGCGCGAGATACAGGTGCGATACACAGACGTCAACGGCAAGAAAAATCTGCTCAGGGCTGGCGGTTCCGAAGAAGCAGTCGCCGACGTCACCGTCACCGTACGCAGCATCGAAGGCATCAGGGATCGCCAGGAAATAGCCAATGTCATGGATTCTTTGGTCAACAGACACCGGGGGCCGAAAGCCCTGGAATCGCACCGCCCATATAATTCCCTACCCGGCCCCGAAAAACTTTGAACCCGGCGTATTTTGCCACATGGCAGGAGTGGATCGCCCATAATTCCACCTTGGTGAACGGGTCGCCGAGGTGAAAGCGTGGCACGCGGGCGATAAAATGTCCCCCGCAGGGATGCGGAGCAGCTGGCGTCGAGGGTCGAGCGCAGCGGTCGGGCAGTAGTGATCGTTGACGCCTCCGTCGTCGAGTTCATTACACCCGATGCGGACTCCGCAGCGGCCACCTCACGGCTCTTCGACCGGTGGAGGCAGACCGGGAGCAGCTGCGCGACGAGGGACACGATCACCATCGGGGCTGGGGAGCTGGCCCTTGGCTACGATAACCATCTGATCGACGACATGCTGTACGTGGCCTTGGCGCAGGGTTTCGGCGAGCTGCTGGTCACGCTCAACGCCAAGCTGCGCCGTCGCCTCGCAAACCTCAACCTGCTACTGGGGCCCTGACAAAAGGTCTCCAAGCCGGTCCCTCAGCTGATCCCGTCCCTGGAAGTAGCGGGCTCAGCTCGCGCGGATTTGTTCAGGATCCTGACCGGATAGATCGTCGACGGCCCTGGGTGGAACCGTCGCGGGCGGAACCCCGGGTGGAGCCACTGCGCATGGGACGGCGCGGCGCGCGATGCGATGCTTCGACAGGAGCACTCCGACGGGGGCGGGGTGGCGCGGCAGCGGGGGGCACGGGTGGTGGGGTGACCAGTGCGGCACGCGGTCCGGTGAGCATGCTGATCTGCTCGGCACCGGGACGCACCCGCACGGTCACCGGCTTGATGCCGGCCTGGCGGGTCAGCGTGCGCACGTCGCCGGCCTGGTCCGGGGTGGACAGCGTCACCACGATGCCCTCGGCGCCGGCGCGGGCGGTGCGCCCGGAGCGGTGCAGGTATGCCTTGTGCTCGGCCGGCGGGTCCACATGCACCACCAGGCCGACGTCGTCGACGTGGATTCCCCGCGCGGCGATGTCAGTGGCCACCAGCACCCGCGCGCTACCCTCGCTAAAGGCCGCCAGATTGCGTTCCCGGGCGTTTTGGGAGAGGTTCCCGTGCAGCTCCACGGCGGGCACTCCGGCCGCACTCAGCTGCTTGGCCAGCTTCTTCGCGGCATGCTTGGTGCGGGTGAACAGCAGGCTCCGGCCTCGACCGGAGGCCAGCTCGCGGATCACCGCCTGCTTGTCGGCGTGCTCGACGGTGAAGACGTGGTGCTCCATCGTGGCGACCGGCGCCACCGGCGGGTCGACCGAGTGCACCACGGGATTGGACAGGTAGCGGCGCACCAGCACGTCCACATCACCGTCCAAGGTGGCCGAGAAGAGCAACCGCTGGGTGCCTAACGGGGTGCGGTCCAGTAACCGGCGGACAGCGGGCAGGAAGCCGAGATCGGCCATGTGGTCGGCCTCGTCCAGCACCGTGACCTCGACCGCGTCCAGGTGCACCAGGCCCTGGCCGAGCAGGTCTTCCAACCGGCCGGGGCAGGCGACCAGCACGTCGATCCCCCCGCGGAGCGCGGAGACCTGCCTGCCTTGGCCGACCCCGCCGAAGACCGTGGTGATCCGCTGCCCGAGCGCGGCGGAGAGCGGGGCGATGGTGTCGGCTACCTGGTTGGCCAGCTCCCGGGTGGGTACCAACACCAGCGCACGCGGACGTCCCGGGGTGCGGCGCACTCCCGAGCGGGCCAGGGCGCTGACCGTCGGAATCGCAAACGCCAGCGTCTTGCCGCTGCCGGTGCGGCCGCGTCCGAGCACATCGCGCCCGGCCAGCGCGTCCGGAAGCGTCGCGGTCTGGATGGGGAACGGCGTGATGACCCCACGCTGAGCCAGCACGGTGCGCAGTTCCCTGCGGACTCCGAGGCTTTCGAAGCTGCGCTGCGGCCCGGCAGCGGGTTCGGGGGTCGGGGGGGCCGTTCTGGGCGAGGTGGCCGGGCGACGGCGCGGGGGCCGGCTCCGTGCACAATCGTAGGCAGGAGGGGATGAAGGCACGTGAAGATGATCCTCTCGTCGAGGGGCTGATGGCCGCTGATGCGTGGCCACCCGCAGTCCCAGCCACGGAGAACCTCGTGCGCCACAGTGGCGCTTCGCACTCGACCTCGGCCGCACCGAATCGGTGTCGGCCTCGCTCATCAGTATGCCTGGTGGTAATCGCTGCCCGCGCCCGGCCCCTCCAGGCGGTCGCTCACACGGAGCAGCAGTCACGGACACACCGTGCACCAGGGACGGACACACCGTGCACCAAGCGCTGACACACCGTGCACGAGGGGTGGGGGGAGGTTTGGAGGGCGCGCGTGGTGGGTATCTGCCGACTAATCGCCCTGTTGGGAACGGACCAGCGAGGACGGAGCAGGAGATGACTGACACCCGACGGCTCCCCAAGCCGATTGCGCATGAGTGGGAATGGCAGCTACAGGGAGCTTGCCAGGGTTTGAACAGCAGCGTCTTCTTCCATCCGGATGGTGAACGGGGTTCGGCGCGGACTCGGCGTGCCGACCGGGCCAAGGCCATCTGCTTGCGCTGTCCGGTCCTGGACAAGTGCCGGCGCCACGCCCTGTCCGCCCGGGAGCCGTACGGGGTTTGGGGTGGGTTGACGGAGGAGGAACGTCGAGACCTGTGGACGGGGCAGCGTCAACCGCTCGCAAGCTGAGGCACTGTAGTTCTCGCGCCGACAACAGGGAGAAGTCCGCTGGTAGAGGTAAGGTGAAGTGGCAGCACAGCATCGTCGCCCAGGGAACTGCCATGTCTCACGCCTCCATCCGCCCGAATTCCGGATCAGCCTCCGCTGACGAATCCAGGATGCAGTTCTCCACTCTTGCCGAACCAGGGGCCGCAGATCTGCTCCGACTCGATGTGCTGACCCGCGCGGACGGCACCTGCACGTTGCGAGCGCTGGGGGAGGTCGATCTGGCGAGCTCCCCCCTGCTTCGCAGGCACGCCATGGCCCAGCTCTATCAAGCCCCTTGCCTGCTCGTGCTGGATCTGCGGGGGGTGGACTTTCTGGGATCGTCAGGTTTGGCGGTGTTGGTCGATCTCCGCGCCGAGGCGAAGCGGCGGGGCATCAAGCTACGGCTGGTCGCCACCTCCCGCGTCGTGCTGCGTCCCCTTGTGGCCACCGGGCTGATAAAGCTCTTCGACCTCGACACCACAGACACCTCAGCCGACCCGGCCGAGACGGCTGCCCCGACCGGCTAGTCACGCTTACCACTCAGCCCTAGTCGCAGTACCACGGTGGTGCCGGCCGGCGAGCGCGCAAGGGTCACCTCGTCCACGCACTCCCGCATCAGCAGCAGTCCACGGCCGCGTTCGTTGTTGGGGTCATGCTGCGGACGCCAGCGACCGCAGTCGCCGATCTCCACCCGAACCACCTGCGGTGGCTCCAGGGTGGCAGCCAACCAGACCGGTCCCGGTTCAATTCCCTCGTAGGCATGCTCCACGGCGTTCGCGACGGCCTCCCCGGCCGCGATCTGGAGCGCTACGACATCGTCCTCGCCGACACCCGCGGTCAGCAGCCAATCCCGCAGCGCGCCGCGCAGCGGGGCGAGCTCTTGAGGGCGGGCCCGGACCTCGCGCCGTAGCGCAGGGGGATCGGTGGTGCCGCCGAAGGTAAGCCATGGCCGTCCTGCCATATGGCGCCCTTTCGGTTTACGGTCGTGTGGTACCCAAAAGGCAACCCCGGGTGACGCCACAGCGCAACTTCTCCGTACTTCACCGCCCGTTGGGTGTGCATTCAACGGCCGCGCCCGGCAGGATCACCTCGGTTGGATCCAGAGTCGGAGCGGAGGCGTCGTGGCAGTGATGAGATCTGGGGAGGCGAACGGCGGCGCGGGCGGGGACGGCGAGCACAAGGATCGAAGAAACGTGGTGGTGCAGGTCGGCGCCGACCCGGCCGATCTGTCGACGTTGCGGGTTGTGGCTGCCGACCTGGCCGCTCGCGCCGACTTCGATCTCGATACCGTGGCCGACCTGCGGCTGGCGGTCGACGAAGCCGCCTCGGAACTGGTCGCCATCGCGGTCCCCGGGGCGGTGTTGACGTGCGTCTTCTCTCTGGACTCCGCCCAGCTGGAGGTGCATTCCTCGGTGCGCGTACGGCCGAAAGCGTCCTTGCAGCGAGACTCCTTCGGTTGGCGAGTGCTCACCACGCTGGTCGATGAGGTGCGGGTGATCGGCGAGCCGGACACCGAGGTCCCGACGCTGGGGATCACGCTGTGCAAGCGGCGGGCGGGCGAGGTATCGACGGAGCTTCCTTGAAGCCCATCGAGGAGGCGGGAACCGTTCACGAGGACACCGACTATCGCTACCTTGCGCCCCTGTTCATCGAGCTGGCCGCCCTGGATCCCGCTCACCCGCAGCGGGCTCGGCTACGCGAGCGGTTGGTCTCCGAACACCTCCCCCTGGCACACAACATCGCCCGCCGGTTCGGTCACCGGGGCGAGCCGCAGGACGACCTCAAGCAGGTGGCGACCGTCGGGCTCATCCATGCGGTGGACCGCTTCGAGCCCGACCGCGGCAGCGACTTCCTGTCCTTCGCGATTCCGACCATCACCGGCGAGTTGCGCAGGCACTTCCGGGACCACGCCTGGGCACTCCGCGTTCCCCGCAGGCTGAAGGATCTGCACGTCGCACTCGGATCAGCGATGTCGGAGCTGTCCCAGCGCCATGGCAGAGCTCCGACGGCCAGCGAGCTCGCCGAACACCTCGATCTCCCCCGAGAAGAGGTGCTGGAAGGCCTGGAGGCGGCGGGGGCGTACCGGAGCAGCTCGCTGGACAGCCTGCTCGACACCGACGGCTCCGGGGCGGCACTGCAGGACGTCATCGGGGCGGCCGACGCCGAGCTGGAACGGGTGGAGTTCCGCACGGCGCTGGCCCCGGTGCTGGAGGGGCTGCCCGAACGCGAGCGCACCATCCTCAAGCTGCGCTTCTTCGCCGGTATGACGCAGAGTCAGATCGCGCAACAGGTGGGGCTGTCCCAGATGCACGTCTCCCGCCTGCTTTCCCGGACCCTGGCCCGGCTGCGGCACGAGCTGCGCGGCGCACGCTGATAGCTGAGCATGGAATCCCGGTAGTGCATACCAGAGGAGCGGGATGAGCAACCCCGAACATGTCGTGGTCGTCGGTGCCGGGTTGGGCGGCCTGCGCACGGTGGAGTCGTTGCGTACGGCGGGGTTCTCCGGCCACGTCAGCCTCGTGGGAGACGAACCGCATCCTCCCTACGATCGGCCGCCACTGTCCAAAGAGGTCCTCTCCGGGCAGTGGCCCGAGGACCGCACGCTGCTGCGCGGTGGCGAGCTCTCCGATCTGGACGTTTCGCTGCACCTGGGCACGGCTGCGGTCGGCGTCGACGGTGTGGCGGTGGAACTCGCCGACGGCACCCGGATGACCTACGACACGCTGGTGGTGGCGACCGGGGTGCGGCCCCGGCGGCTACCCGGCCAGCCCGACCACCCGCGACTGCATCTGCTGCGCACCCTGGAGGACTGCCGGGCACTGCGCGACTCGATGTCCCGCGCGCGCTCGCTGCTGGTGGTCGGCGCGGGCTTCATCGGTGCCGAGGTCGCCGCCACGGCACGCGCCGCCGGCCTGGAGGTGACGGTGCTCGAGGCGTTACCGGTGCCGTTCGCGCGGGTTCTCGGCCAGCAGATGGGCGAGTTGTGTGCCCGGTTGCAGACCGACAACGGCGTGACGGTGCGCACCGGGGTGCGGCTGGTGGAGTTCGTCGACACCGGCGGGGACTGGATCACCGCTCGGCTGGAGGACGGGAGCACGGTGCGGGCCGACTGCGGGGTGGTCGGGGTGGGGACCGTGGTCGAGAACGGATGGCTGAGCGGGCTGGGAATAGCCGCGGAGAGGGGGCTGACCTGCGACGCCACCGGCCTGGTGGTGGGCACCGGCAACATCTACGCGGTCGGCGATGTGGCGGCGTGGCCCCACCCCCTCTTCGGGGACTCCCCACGCATCGAACACTGGACATCGGCCACCGAGCAGGCCATGGTCGTCGCCCAACGGATCACCGGTACGCAGATCACCCAGCCCGCCGACGCGGTGCCGTACTTCTGGTCCGACCAGTACGGGCTCAAGTTGCAGCTGGTGGGGCGCCCGGACCGGGCAAGCTCCGTCGAGGTGCTCCACGACCCCGGGGCGATCAAGGGCACGGTGGCCGGTTACTTCGCTAACGGCACGCTGGTCGCCGCGCTGGCCTTCCATTCCCCCCGGCTGCTCAACCGGTGCCGGGCGTTGATTCGGAAACGTGCCAGCGAGCAGGAGGTTCGAGACATGCTGGCAGAGTTGATGTCATGACCACCCCCAAGCCGTGGCCGGGCACCGCCTACCCGCTCGGCGCCACCTATGACGGCGCAGGCACCAACTTTGCAATCTTTTCCGAGGTTGCGGACAAAGTGGAGCTGTGCCTGTTCGACTCCGAGAAACCGGACGCAAGCGAGATACGAATCCGACTGCCCGAGGTCGACGGATTCGTCTGGCATGGTTATCTGCCCGGGGTGGGCCCCGGACAGCTCTACGGGTACCGGGTATACGGCCCGTACTCCCCGGCCACCGGGCAGCGTTGCAACCCGACCAAGCTGCTCATCGACCCCTACGCCAAGGCGGTGGCCAACGCGGGGTCCGGTGAGGCGATCCGCGAAGCGATCGACTGGGACGAGGCGGTATTCGGCTACCGCTTCGCCAACCCGAGCCGACGCAACGACGATGACTCCGCTCCCTACGTGCCCAAGTCGGTGGTCATCAACCCGTTCTTCGACTGGGCCGAGGACCGGCACCCGCGCATTCCCTACAACGAGACGGTGATCTACGAAGCGCACGTGCGGGGGCTGACCATCGCGCATCCGGAGATTCCCGTCGAGCTGCGCGGTACCTACACCGGTCTCGCACATCCGGTGATGATCGACCATCTGACCTCGCTGGGCATCACCACGGTGGAGTTGATGCCGGTGCACCAGTTCATCACCGATCACCACCTCGCCGAGGAGGGGTTGAGCAATTACTGGGGATACAACACCATCGCGTTCCTCGCCGCGCACAACAGCTATGTCGCCGTCAGCGCCGCCGGGGTGCAGGTGCACGACATCGTCTCCCAGTTCAAGGCGATGGTCCGGGAGCTGCACGCCGCGGGCATCGAGGTGATCCTCGACGTGGTCTACAACCACACCGCCGAGGGCAACCACATGGGACCGACCCTGTCGATGCGCGGGGTCGACAACTGCACTTATTACCGCTTGGTCGAGGACGACCAACGTTATTACATGGATTACACCGGTACCGGCAACTCGCTCAACGTGCGAAGCCCGCACACCCTACAGCTGATCATGGACTCGTTGCGGTACTGGGTCACCGAGATGCACGTTGACGGATTCCGCTTCGATCTCGCCTCCACGCTGGCCCGGGAGTTCTACGACGTGGACCGGTTGTCCACGTTCTTCGATCTGGTGCAGCAGGACCCGGTGATCAGCCAGGTGAAGCTGATCGCCGAGCCGTGGGACGTCGGGCCGGGCGGCTACCAGGTCGGCAACTTTCCCGCGTTGTGGACGGAATGGAACGGCAAGTACCGCGACACGGTGCGGGACTTCTGGCGCGGTGAGCCGGGCACTTTGGGCGAGTTCGCCGCGCGCCTCACCGGCTCCTCGGACCTCTACCAGCACGACGGCCGCCGGCCCCACGCGTCGATCAACTTCATCACCGCCCACGACGGTTTCACCCTCGCCGACCTGGTCTCCTACAACGACAAGCACAACGAGGCCAACGGCGAGGACGGCCGGGACGGCGCCGATGACAACCGGTCCTGGAACTGCGGGGTGGAGGGGCCGACCGACGATCCCGGTGTGCTCGCCCTGCGCGCCCGCCAGCAGCGCAACCTGCTGGCCACCCTGTTCCTGTCGCAGGGAACACCAATGTTGCTGCACGGTGACGAACTGGGGCGCACCCAGCACGGCAACAACAATGTCTATTGCCAGGATAACGAGCTGTCCTGGGTGGATTGGGAGAAGGTCGACGAGGACCTGGTCCAGTTCACCGCCGCGATGGCCGCATTGCGCCGCGCGCACCCGGTGTTCCGCCGCCGCCGATTCTTCGCCGGGCGGCCGATCCGGCGCGGCGACGAGCTGCGCGACATCGCCTGGTTCAACCCCTCCGGAGAGGAGATGACCGAGCAGGACTGGGAAGTCGACTTCGGCCGCTGCCTCACAGTGTTCCTCAACGGGGAGGGACTTCTCGACGTGGACAGCCGCGGCCAGCGGGTCACCGACAGCTCCTTCCTGCTCTGCTTCAACGCCCACCACGAGGACATCGAGGTGCAACTACCCGGCACCGATTACGGTCAGGAGTGGACAGTTGTGCTGGACACCGCGCTGCCCACCCTGCGGGGTATCGACGGGGCCTGCGTCGCCGGGGCCGAACTCATCACCGTCACCGCGCGCTCGCTGGTGGTCCTGGAACGGACCGCGTAGTGGCCACCGACTCCCCCGCGCCCCCCTCGACTTATCGGTTGCAGTTCGGGCCAGGCCTGACTTTCGCCGACGCGGCGGCCCTGGTGCCCTATCTGGCCTCGCTGGGCGCAGGTGCCGTGTATGCCTCGCCGCTGCTGGCCGCGATGCCCGAATCCCAGCACGGTTACGACGTGGCCGACCCGAACCGGGTGTCCGACGTCCTCGGTGGGGAGTCCGGACGCCGCACGCTGGTGGCGGCGATTCGCGAGCACGGACTCGCTCTGGTGGTCGACATGGTGCCCAACCACCTCGGTGTCGCCGTTGCCAAGGCCAATCCGGCCTGGTGGGACCTGCTGACGCACGGGCCGTCGTCGCGCTTCGCGCGCTGGTTCGACGTCATCGGCTGGCCGCTACGCCTGCCTGTGCTCGCCGACTCACCCGACGCGCTGGCCGACCTGCGGATGGACGGCGAGCAACTGCACTACCACGAGCACGCCTTCCCGGTGGCGCCCGGAACCGCCACGGCAGGCACTCCACAGCAGGTGCATGAGGCCCAGCACTACCGGCTGGTCTCCTGGCGGGCCGATCTGAACTATCGGCGATTCTTCGCGGTCAGCGATCTGGCCGCGGTGCGGGTGGAGGACCCGGAGGTGTTCACCGCAACCCACGCCGAGGTGCTGCGCTGGGTCGCCGAGGGCGACGTCGACGGACTGCGAGTGGATCACCCCGACGGCCTCACCGATCCCGCGGGTTACCTGCACCGGCTGCGCAAGCACGTCGGGAACGCGTGGATCGTGGTGGAGAAGATCCTCGAGCCCGGCGAGGAGCTGCCCCGCTCGTGGCCGGTGCAGGGCAGCACCGGGTATGACGCGCTCGCCGAAATCGACGGCATCCTCATCGACCGCCGCGGGGAGGCCGCGTTCACCGCGCTGGACGCCGAGCTGACCGGGGTCCGCACCGACTGGGCAACCCTGGTGCACGACTGCAAACTCGACGTCGCCACCGACATGCTGGGCGCCGAACTGCGCCGTCTCGCCGAGCTGACCCCCGACGTACCCGATGCGGCCGCCGGGTTGGCCGAGCTGCTGGCCGGTTTCCCCGTCTACCGCTCCTATCTACCCGACGGGGTCGAGCACCTGGACCAGGCGCTGGCCGCGGCGCGTGATCGACGTCCCGACCTGAGCACGGTGCTGACCCGGCTCGCGCCCCGGCTACGGGATCCGGCAGACGAACTGGCCGTCCGATTCCAGCAGACCTCTGGTGCGGTGATGGCCAAAGGCGTGGAGGACACCGCCTATTACCGCTGGACCCGGTTCGTGGCGCTCAATGAGGTGGGCGGGGATCCGGCCCGCTTCGGGTGCGACGTGGAGGCCTTCCACGCCGCCGCCGCACGCCGGGAGGAGACCGCTCCATTCGGGATGACCACGCTGTCGACCCACGACACCAAACGTTCCACCGACGTGCGGGCCCGGTTGGCCGTGCTCGCCGAAATACCCGATACCTGGGCCAACGCCGTCCGCGAGTTCACCGAGCTGGCCGAGATCACCGGTGCCACGGTGCCCGATCCGGCATTGGGGCATCTGCTCTGGCAAACCCTGGTCGGGGCGTGGCCGCTGCCCGTGGACCGGCTGCACGCCTACCTGGAGAAGGCGATACGGGAAGCTGGTACCCGAACCAGCTGGTGCGATCCGGACACCGGCTTCGAGACCGCCATGCATGCCGTCGCCGATGCCGCGCTCGACAACCCGGCGCTGTGTGCCGCTATCGCCAGGCTGGCCACACGGATCACCCCGCCCGGCCGGTCGAACTCCCTGTCCGCGACGTTGCTGGCCCTGGCCATGCCCGGTGTCCCGGACGTCTATCAGGGAAACGAACTGTGGGACCTCTCCCTGGTGGACCCGGACAACCGCCGCCCGGTGGACTTCACCACGCGCGCCGAGCTCCTGCGGCGGATCGACCACGGCTGGCTGCCCGGCGTGGACGACACCGGCGCGGCCAAGCTGCTCGTGATCTCCCGCGCCCTGCGCGCCCGTCGCGACCATCCCGACCGGTTCACCGGCTACACCCCGCTGCGTGCCCACGGCACGGCCGCCGAGCATGCCGTCGCGTTCGCCCGTCGTGGTGTCGTCGCGGTCGCCACCCGGCTCCCGGTCGGGTTGGCCACCCGCGGCGGCTGGGGCGACACCGCGCTGGACCTGCCCCCGGGCTCCTGGACCGACACGCTGACCGGCACCTCGGGATCAGAGCGGGTCTTCCTGGCCGACCTGCTCGCCCGCTACCCCGTCGCCCTGCTCCGCGCCGCATAGGACCCGATCAAGGTTTCGCCAGGACAACGCCGCCTGACGCTGACAGGATCGCCCCTTGTGGACTTCACGGTGTGGGCCCCGCAACCGCAGCGGGTACGGATAATCGTCGACAACAACCGCTACGAGATGACCCGGATGACCGGCGACTGGTGGCGCGCGGTCGTCGATGACGGGAGGCCAGGCAGCGAGTACGCCTTCCTGGTGGACGAGGATGACACCCCGCTGCCCGACCCGCGGTCCCGCTGGCAGCCGAGTGGGGTGCACGGCCCATCTCGCGTCTACGACCATGATGCTTTCGCGTGGACCGATCAGAGCTGGACCGGGCGAACCCTGGCGGGCAGCGTGCTCTACGAGCTGCACATCGGCACGTTCACCCCGCAGGGCAGCTTCGATTCGGCGATCGAGCGGCTGGATCATCTCGTCGATCTCGGTATCGATCTGGTCGAGGTCATGCCGGTCAACGCCGTCGACGGGCCGCACAACTGGGGCTACGACGGGGTGGGCTGGTATGCGGTCACCGAGAACTACGGGGGACCCGACGGGTTCAAGCGGTTCGTCGACGCCTGCCACGCTCGCGGGCTCGGCGTACTCCTCGACGTCGTGCACAACCACCTCGGCCCCTCCGGCGCTTACCTGGATCGCTTCGGCCCCTACTTCGCCGGGAGCAACATCTGGGGACCCTCGCTGAACCTGGATGGCCCGCATTCCGACCAGGTGCGCCGCTACGTCATCGACAACGCGCTGGAGTGGCTGGGTGAGTTCCATCTGGACGGTTTACGTCTGGACGCCGTGCACGCCCTGCGGGACAACCGGGCCACCCACCTGCTGGAGGAATTGTCCGCCGAGGTGGACGTCCTGGCCACGCACCTGGGCAGGCCGCTGTGCCTGATCGCCGAATCCGATCTCAACGACCCCCGGCTGGTCACCCCCCGCCCGGCGGGCGGCTATGGGCTGGCCGCCCAGTGGGGCGACGACATCCACCACTGCCTGCATGCCACGCTGAGCGGTGAGCGACAGGGCTACTACGCCGATTTCGGCTCGCTGCCCGCCCTGGCCCGCACCCTGCGCAGCGTGTTCTTCCACGACGGGCGCTGGTCGAGCTTCCGGCAGCGCAGCCACGGGCGGCGGGTGGACACCGCGACGCTGCCCGGCTGGAAGTTCCTCGCCTACCTGCAGAACCATGACCAGGTGGGCAACCGCGCCACCGGCGACCGCATCTCCGCCACCCTGTCCCCGGGTCTGCTGGTCTGCGGAGCGGCGTTGGTGCTGTGCTCCCCGTACACACCGATGATCTTCATGGGTGAGGAGTGGGGGGCAGGCACCCCGTTTCAGTTCTTCTCCGCCATGCCCGACGCCGCGCTACGCGAGGCCATCCGGCGCGGCCGCTACGAGGAGTTCACCGGGCACGGGTGGGAGCAGGTGGATGTTCCCGACCCCAATGCCGAGCAGACCTTCCTGCGCTCCAAGCTGGACTGGTCCGAACCCGGAGCCGAACCCCACGCCACCGTACTGCGCACCTACCGGACGCTGATCACGCTGCGCAAGCATCATCCGGAGCTGTCCGATCCCCGGCTGGACCGGTTGGCGGTCACCGGGAACGAGTACGACCGCACCATCATCCTGCACCGCGGCACGTTGCGCCTGGTGGTCAACCTCGGTGCGCAAGCGGTCACCGTCGCGCTGGACAGCCCACCGGCCCAGGTGCTGCTCGCCTCCGGGAAGGCCACCACAGCCCCCCTGGGCGTGCTACTGGAGGGCGAGTCCTTCGCCCTGGTGACCCTGTGATGACGCCTATGCGGGGCAATCAGCCTATGAGGGGATAACGCCTGTGCGCGAGGGATGGCTAAGGGCCAGCCGAACGTCAGCCGCACGTCAACGGAAAAGCTTGCGCAGCAACAGCAGGAGAATGAACACCGCCAGGGCGATCAGGGAGTAGCGCACCTTCGGATTGGCCAGGCTCGCCTGCACCTGCTCCTTGCCCGCCTCGATCGCGCGCTTGGGATTGGCCCGGGTACCGAGTTCATCCAGAGTGGCGGCCAGTGCGTCACGGGCCTGTTCGATCTCACGCTCGATGGTGTCAGCGTCACGGGCCATCGGTCCTCCTTGCGGCAGGTGTTCAGGTGTCACACACCGTAGATCATGTCACCGGACAGGGGATGACCGGGCGGGCAAGGCAACCGGGTAGCGTCCGGTCCCGTGACCGACAATGTCCGGCTTTCTCCCGGTGACGCCGCCCCCGCGTTCACCCTGCCCGATGCGGACGGCAAGCCCGTCTCGTTGTCCGACTTCCACGGGCGGTCCCTGGTGCTCTACTGCTACCCCGCCGCAGCCACCCCCGGCTGCACCAAGCAGGCCAGCGATTTCCGGGACAACCTGGTCGCGCTGGACACCGCGGGCTTCGCCGTGGTCGGGATCTCGCCGGACAAGCCGGCCAAGCTGGCGGCGTTCCGGGACGCCGAGGGCCTCACCTTCCCCCTGCTGTCCGACGAGGACCGCGCCGTGCTCACCGCCTACGGTGCGTATGGCGCGAAGCAGCTGTACGGCAAGACGGTCACCGGCGTCATCCGGTCCACCTTCGTGATCGACCCCGAGGGCCGGATCGACCGGGCACTCTACAACGTGCGGGCGACCGGTCACGTCGCCAAGCTGGGCAAGGACCTCGGCCTGTGACCGCACTGCCGGGCCGCCAGTATCCTGTGCCCACCGACATCCAGTGTGCACGTCACCGTCAGCCGGCGTAGCCCAATGGCAGAGGCCCGGGTCTTAGGAACCCGCCAGTGTGGGTTCGAATCCCACCGCCGGCACTCACGAGACACCTGTATCCACGGGATCGGAAATCGCTGTTTCGGGGTCACTTCTCGGTAGCTTGTATCGCGCGGGTGTAGGCGAGATGCAGAAAGTCGGCGCCAGCGAGTGCCGTGAAGGTGGCTGCCGTCATTCGGGTGAATCGAGGAACGAATACCAATCCGATCATGTGGACGGTGACCACCCACATGTCCAAGCAGAACGGACAGGTGAGGAGCTCACCGATCGCATGCCGTAGGCCCCTGGAGTGCCGCACCTCCTCCGTCAGCTCGCCGGGTCCGGCCGTGCCCTCATAACGGGTGAAGGGAGCGCGCAACGGGCTGGTGACTGCGGTCTTGCTCAGAGTACGAGAAATTTTGTGGGTGCCCGCCGTTATCAGCAGCAGATCATAGGCGCCGATCCGTCGGGGCAGATTTCGTCCGACCAGCGCGGCCACCGCCGCAGCGACTGCCACGAGCAGGACGAATACTGTCATCGCCGCTACGTAGCCGCCCAATGGGCGCTCCTCGCCGTTGCGGTAGTCCTCGGCTTCTTCGTGGGCAGTATGCGCCGGTTTTGGTGCCACGCTGCGTATCTCCTTAACATCTGTCTTCGCGAGGTTCTGCGTGCGGGGTGCCCCGTCGAGGCACCCCTACGCCTCGTTGCCGGGATGTCCAGCCCATACCCGAAATGTGCGATCCGCACACGCAGACCACCATGGTCACTGGTCAGGTACGACTAGGCCGGCTCCAGATCGGTGGGTATCAGGGCGTAGTAGTCCGTCACCGCAGCGCGCAACCGTGTCCCCGTAGGCAGGAGCGGTTGTCGTCCAGCCCGAAGGGCAGCGCTGCCTCGACTGCGGCATAGAGGGCGGAGCCCAGGGAGAACAGGGCCGCAGCGAAGGTGGTGTCCTTGCCGCGGGCGATTTCGGGAGCGAGGTAGGTGGGCGTCCTCGCCGTGACGCCGGTGAGGGTCACTGTACCGTCACCGACGGTGGGGGAACTACAGGATCCGCGAGGGTACGTATTCCCTGATCAGGCACGGCCTGTCCTCGTGCCTGGCCACGTCGTAGACGGTGATCGCGGAGAGGTGGTGCAACCGTTCGTCGTGGGCCTGCCACACCACGTCCCTCGCGCCGGCACCCGCCTGGGCAATCAACCGGTAACGCCCCGCGATCAGCACATTCTGTTCGATCCCGGACATGGCTTACGATGTCTTGGCGAATCACCCGCGGCGAAAGTTGACTCGCTTCGTAGGCGGCTTACCCTCGTCGAGCCCGACGGGACGCAGGATCTCCTTTTCGGAAAGTATACGTTCAGCGCCGGTGCGCAGGTCCTCCTCCATGACGGGAACGCCATCGGGCAGATTGCCGAGTTGCCGGAGCTCGGCCACCGAAATGGTGTCCTGTGCCCACTGATGAGCTTTTCCTTCGATGAGCACCTCGTAATGGGCAACTTGTGACTTGTCAGCCATCTCTTCTCCACCTTCCTCGGGGGATGCCCTCCATCGCCCAACCCGCCGCCCTGCCCGACCATCCGACCCGGGATCTATTCTTCCGTCCTGCTCATTGCCCGCCGCCGCCGACATCCGGCGTGGGTGTACCGGCGACAGTCGAAGCCGCTCCGACGTGTATTGGGAAAGATGACAGAGCAGCAGCCGCAGTGCTGCAACCGTGGTGGCGGCACAGATGTCGGCTGGATTCCTGCCCTCGAAAAATCGATGCTCGACCACGGTGCCCCAGCAGTCCGCCAGCCCCAGAAACGCGGTTCCCGGTGGCTGACCATCCTGCCCGCCGGGGCCACCCGCTCCGGTGAGGGCTATGGCCACGTCGGCTTGAAGCAGCCGACGGACCCCCTTGGCCATCGCCGCAGCGGCACGCGCAGTCACGACCGGTCCGGGCGCTACGTCGAGCACCTGGTGTTTGACCTCGCTCGAATATGCCACCACCGCGCCGCGAAACCAACTGCTCGCTCCCGGCGCCTCGGCCAGCGCGCTGGACACCATCCCGCCGGTCAGCGACTCGGCCACCGCCACGTTGAGACCGGTCGAGTCGAGGAGCTCAGCGATCTGGGCTGCCACCTGAACCCGCTCGGCATGCTCGGCTGCGCCCATCACCATGCTCGGGGCGTGGTTTCCGCGTCCGGCGACGCGTCGCTTCGGGTCATGCCACAGACGTTCCCCGAATCCGTCGATGTTATGCGGCGAACAGGCCGAGAAGGAGAGAAAAGGGTAGTGGCGATGAACCGCGGGGTACGAATCGCCTAAGCCGGATGAATACCAAGCCCTGCTGTCCGCAGGCCCTGAATGGCTTCGTCGACGCTCAGAGG
>JBOHHD010000585.1:0-5399 GCA_050700515.1 Pseudonocardiaceae bacterium | reverse complement strand
GCCGTGACCCACCCCAGGCACCGCAGGACCACCCCCGAGCACTGCTGCTGAGCGCACTGCCCGGAAAAAACCTCAGGGTCGCCCGGACGTGGGCTGGGAAGTGGCCCCGCGTCCGGGTGCGGCCGGCCGGGCCTACGTGCCCCAAACCCGACCCCCCGGAGGGTGCGTGGGCCTGGCCGGTGTTTGTCCGACGTGACTAGTGAGAGAGGAGCCCACAGATGACGCAGGGATCGGAGTATTGGTTCGCCCGCAGTGATGGCGTCGAGTGCGGGGGGCGGTTCCCGTGATGGCCCCGCCCACCGGCAGCCACGTCCGAGTCCGCCCGCAGCGCCGCAACCGGTGGATCGACGGCACGGGCCTGGTCGTCGGCCCGGACCAGCGCTACTTCCCCCACCCCACCGCGGTATTCGTCGCCTTCCCCACCGGAATGACCACCCTGATCGACGTCGCCGACCTGACGCTCCTCGACCCCTCCACCGGCGGGGATGCACGGCGATGACCAGGCGCCATTACCCCGGCAGACCGGCGCTGCCTCGGGGAGCGGGAAGTACACCTGTCCTGACCCCAGACCAGCACCTCACCGCGACCCTCCGCCAACCCCCCTTTGAGCCCCTGACCAGCAAATCCCCCACCAGAGAGGATCATCGGTAATGTCGCAGGATTCACCGTACAGCCCGACGTCGCCGGGGCAGGGATACCGGCCACCGGACTACCCGGCCCAACACCTTTCCCCCGCAGCTGTCGCGAGTCACTACCCGCCTCCCACGAACACCCTGGCCATCCTGGCGCTGGTTTTCGCCTTCGCCTTCTGGCCGCTGGCCATCGTCTTCGGCCATCTGGCCCGCCGCCAGATCGCCCGCACCGGGGAAAGCGGCCGAGGACTGGCCACCGCCGCTCTGGTGATCGGCTACCTCGTCCTGGCACTCACCGTGCTGCTCATCATCGCCGTGGTGGCCGTGATCGGCACGAACCGATCTCCCGGCGTGACGCCGTGAACAGAGAAAGAAAATGAAGGAGAAGAACAGCGTGGGGTCCGAAGGAACTCATACGGGACGTCCGGCGCGGGACGCTCATCAACACCGACCACGCGGCCGGATTGGTGGCCATTCGCGCTGTTGTGGAGGCACCGGTCGACAGCACGGGGCGGGCCGGACGACCGGACATCCGTATCAGGGTTGTCTGCCGGGGCGGGCAGCGCCGGGGGCGGACGCGCTTACGCGATAAATCATGCAACCCCTCGCTCTTGTCCATGCGTGTTCATAGCGGTTTCATTTACGTCCCGTGGTGATGCCATGTCGGATACGAGCTGCGGGCGGTGGGGGCGTATGGGCGATCGGGTGGTTATGCTTCGCGCGATCGGTGACACCGGAAAAGGGGTTCGAGGAGGGGTAATGGCTCAGCCAGTATGGGAGAACGGTGACCGCGTCCCAGCCACGCCGCAGCGGGTGCCGTCGGACCCGACGATGCTGAAAGCACTGCTACGTGAGCGCCATTGGCAAAACTACACCATGTTCACACGCGCCTACCAAAACGCCGCCAAAAGCCTGGACAAAGACCTGACCGAGACCTATCCGAGTTTGTCGACCTTTCGACGGTGGCTGGCCGGACAAGTCCAGGACCTGCCCCACGCACAGCACTGCGCGGTCCTGGAAACCATGCTGCCCGGATGGACAGCGGCAGAGCTGTTCCAACCCCCCTACCTGCCCAAGGACATCACCGGCTCGACCCTGCTGCGCGACCTGCTCCAGCACCGCTGCCTGCACCACTACCAGCAGTTCTGCCGGACCTACGACCTCACCGCCACAACGATCGACCCAAACCTCGTGGGCAGCCACCCCACCGAACCGCAGTTCCACCAGTGGATCCGCGGCCAGACACCCGTACTGCCTCACCCCGCACACTGCACCGTGCTCGAAGCCATGTTCCCCGGTTACTCCGCCCGGCAACTGTTCCCGAGCACCGACCCTCCCCTGGTCGAGATCGCTGCACCGCCCATGATCGAGATCGCTGAACCTCCCGAGCCGGCGAGCCCCGACGAGCCGGACCCGGCGGTGCGAGACGGTCGTCCCGAGAGCTCCGGTACCCCCCGGTTGATCCTGCCCGACGAGATGCCGGCGTGGGCGACGGTGACCGGGCTCCCACTCCCGGCCCCCGTCGCTGCGGCCCTGCTGCAGTGCCTGGAATCCCTGGCCTCCTCGCTGGCCACGCCACAGCAGCGCGACCGTGCGTACCATCAACTGGAACAGCTTCTCCGACGTTGGGCGCACACCATGGACCGTCGCAACGCGCTGCAACTGCTCGCCTGGGCAGCCACCGCCGCCGCCGCCGGAACCCTCGACGGGGACGAGTACGAGCGCGTCGCCTCAGTGCTCAGCGGCCGCGGCCGGGTCGATGCCCAGACCATCGAGCACATCGAAGCCGTGCTGTGGCGCTGCCGGCGGCAGGATCATGCGCTCGGCCCACATGCCGCGCTCGACACCGTGCTCGCCCAGCGTCAGCTGGCCCGGTCGCTGCTGCCGCACTGCCCGGCTCCGCTGCGGCCCCAGCTGCTCTCGGTGCTGAGTGAGTCCTCCCGCCTGGCCGGGTGGCTCTCGTTCGACCTGAACCAGTTCGACAGCGCGGGCTATTACTACGAGGACGCCCGGTCGTTGGCCCACGAGGCGCAGAACGCGGAGCGGGGGGCGTTCGTGCTGTGCGAGATGAGCCACCTGGCCACCTCGCGGGGCATGCCACGCACCGGCATCGACCACGCGGTTGCGGCCGGGCAGTGGGCCAACCGCACCGATGATGCGAGGTTACGGGCTTACGCCTTCGACGTGGCCGGGCGAGCCTACGCCGCCGACGGACAGCGCGGCGCCTGCCTGAGCGCACTCGACGCCTCTCACGCCGCGCTCCCGGCGGCCGGTGACCGCACGGAGAATTCTGTTCTCTTCTACGACGAGGCGACACACATCGGGAGTCGCGGTCTGTGCCACCTCGAGTTGCATGATCCCCAGCGGGCGGCTGACTATGCCCAGCAGTCGCTCGGGAACCTGGACCCCTCATTCGCCCGGGATACCGCTTTCATCACCGTTGGTCTGAGCATGGCGTACGTGCAGTGCGAGGAGATCGACGAGACGGCCCGCCTGCTCGGTGACGCCGCCGAGATCGCGGCGGGAAACAGCTCCGCCCGGCTGACCGAACGATTGCGCCAAGCCCGCGCCCAATTGCAACCCTGGCAGGACACGAACGCCGTCCACCAGCTCGACGACCGACTGGCCACCTACGCCCTGGCATGAGGTAGCAGCAGGAAATCAATCGTTAGCGACGTCGAGAAACGGATCGATGGTATGCATCATACTCACTGTGACGTGCTAATCACGGTAAGGAGACCTCCGTGCGGACCTGGTCTCTGGGGTAAGAGTTGACTTCTCGATGCCACCTGCTGACACCACTACGCGGAGGCCAGAGGCTAGTGAACAACCCGAACGATAAGGTCATGATCATGGTCTTGAACTCAACTGCCCGGCCCAGCGCCGAATCACTCATCGAGATCGAGAAGGATCGAGATGGCCGGTGGTCCGATGATCCATTCATGCCTCCGGCTCGGCGGTTTCCGCGTGACGCGTGGCCACCAGTGGGAAGCGATGAACCGCCCAGTAATGCGCGGCCGTTTGCCTTGCGTGGCGCTCAACAGATGGCATCGGCGGTCACTGCTAAGCACCGGACTGCGCCGTACCGGACACCTCACACCGACCCCACCACCAGTGATGGTTCGGGCGGACAGGAAGAAGAGGACAGCGTGTCGGCGACGGTGCCGGATACCTGGTACGAACAAGACGACTGAGAGGACCGGTCCTGCGTGTCCCGGGTATTGATTGTCAGCGGTCGTGGTGACTGGTCAGCCAAGCAGGTCGCTGTACAGTTACACGCGCGAGGGTGTTCCTATTCATGGCTTGACCCGGCGGAATTCCCTGGGAGAACACGGGTGACAGCGAACCTGGCAAGGGGTTGGTGCGGTAAGGTGGAGACATCGGAGGGGACCTTCTCATGGGAGGAGATCTCCGCCGTATTCTATCGGCGCCCGCGCGATTTCGACATGCCCGCAGCCATGTCTGGGCCGGAGCGGCGTTTCGCCCGCGCACAAGCAAGAGTTGGGCTGGGCGGGGTACTGGCCAGCTTGCCGGTGACCTGGATCAACCATCCCTCGACACTGGCCGATTGCGAATATAAGCCACGGCAACTCAGCCTCGCACGAACGATCGGGATGCGTACACCGGCAACAATCATCACCAATGTGCCCGATGAGGTGCGGCATTTCGCGGCCGACCAGGGTGAAATCATTGTCAAGTCATTAGCGGAGCCGATCATCGCCGAAGCCAGCTCTCAGAAGGCGATCTGGACCCGGCGCGTCACGGCGACGGAATTGACCGATCTCGCCGGTGTTGAATTGACCGCACACTTGTTCCAAAAGTGGATCCCCAAAGCTTATGAGATTCGCCTGACCGTGGTAGGGAAACGTCACTTCGCAGTCGCCATTCATGCCCATTCTTCTGCCGCACGTGTAGACTGGCGCACCGATTACGACGCCTTAACCTACGAAGTGATAAATTTCCCCCACGACGTCGCCGAGCAGGCTCGCTCCTTCCTTTCCGCAGCCGACCTCACCTATGGGGCATTCGACTTTATTGTCGCCGCCGACACCGGGGACTACATTTTTTTGGAATGTAACGCAGCCGGGCAGTGGGGATGGCTTGCTGAGGAATGTGGGCTCCCGATCGCGGAGGCAATCGCCGAGGAGTTAATGGGAGAGAACTCGTGATCGACTGGCAACTGCTCGCCGCATCCATGACCGAGCACCTTGTCACCACGGGGAAACTGATCGACCCAGCGTGGCAACGAGCGTTCACCCAAATCCCGCGACACTTCTTCGTTCCTGATCATAATCTTGCCGACGCCTACTCCCCGACCTCACTCATCACACAATGGCGAACCGTGGACGACGTGGGAAACGAACGACCTACCTCCTCGCTAAGCGCCCCGAGCGCAGTCGCTGCCATGCTCGAACGCCTAGCCGTGCAGGATCACCACCGGGTCTTGGAGATCGGTACGGGAACTGGCTACAATGCGGCGCTGCTGTGCCACCGACTCGGCGCCGCGAACGTCTACTCCAATGACATTGACCCTGAACTCATCGAGCGGGCCGAGCTCTTGCTCAGAAATCTCGACTATCATCCCACACTGATCGCCACCGACGGATACACCGGTCTGGCCGATAACGCACCCTACGATCGTATCCTGGCCACTTGCGCGATCAACCACATTCCACCCGAATGGATACGGCAACTCGCCCCGGGTGGTCGTATCGTTGCTCCCATCAGCGGAAACTCGACCAAACCACTGCTTGTTCTCAACAAAAC
>JBOHHD010000584.1:0-3464 GCA_050700515.1 Pseudonocardiaceae bacterium | reverse complement strand
TGAACGCACCACGGTGGGCAACTCGACGGGTCTGCACGTCTTCCTGTGGACCGCTTTCCCGGGCGGCGGTGCCGTTACTCGGCTTCGTCGTGCTGGCTCATGTACCGGGGTGGATCGCCGCCCTGCCCTGGTTCCCGAACCAGGAGAAGATTGCCGAGCCGGCCGAGGTGCTCGGGCCAAAGGCCACTGTGGCGCTGGTCGCCGCAGGAGTCCTCGTCGGTGGCTTCGTATTGCTGGGGCTGCACGGCGAGGAACTGGCCAGGGAGAAGACCGACCTCAAGCCCCACAGGCCGCGGGCCGGGTTCGAAGCCCACGGCTACGACTGGCACGAGCGCGACCCGTACGGCGAGAAGTTCACGCGCTGGATCGACGGATCCTCCGGCCTGTCCCAGGACGCACACGCGATCCTTCGTGCCCGCCAGACCGCGATCGAGAGCGGTGATGCCGACGACCGCTATGACCTACGCCGGGAGTTGTCCCGCCATGGAGTCTTCGTAGGCGAGGAAAGCACGCGCCAGTACTGGCGCACCGCACAGTGATGAGGAGGCTACCCGTGCAGCACCCCCCAAGGCAGCACCACCGCCTGCACCAGGCCGCCCCGGTGCTGGCGCTGTTCGCGCTCGCTCCGTTGATGGGGGAAGTGGTCGGAGCGGCACTTCGGCTGAGTAACTTCGTCGAGCCCCTGCGGGTAGCTGCGATCGTGTGCTTCTACGGTGCCGGTGTCGTCTTGCTGCGCGAGATCGCGCAACGGCTCCGGTTGAGCGGTGGGGGCATCATCCTGCTCGGTGTCGCTTTCGCATTGGTCGAAGAAGGTCTCGCCTTGCAGACCATCTTCAATCCGATCGGAACGGACGGCGAGTCCGTCTACGGGCGTGCCCTCGGGGTGAACTGGTTCTGGGGCGTCGTCGTGTCCGGCTACCACGTCGTGTGGAGCGTGCTGATCCCCATCACCGTCGTTCACCTGATGTTCGCCCGCCGGAGCCGGGCAGCGTGGCTGTCGCGACCGGCGCTGCTGTTGTTCGGAGTCCTGTTCGCCGTGGGTACCGCGCTGTTCGTCCTGATCTCTCACCTGCGCTCGGCCTTCCGCCTCCTCCCCGTCCAGGTCGTGGCGGTGCTCGTGGCCGTAGCGCTGCTCATCTGGGCTGCCTCTCGGTGCACCGCCCAGGACCAGCCACGGGTCCCCGCTCAGCCGACCCGGCCGGTACTCTGCGCACTGGTTGGGATCGGGGCCGGAGCGGTCTGGTTGCTCCTTTACCTGGTCGCGTTCATCGGCGGAGGCACCTCGTTCGTGTGGTGGACGCTTGCGGCCACTCTGTTCGCCGGTGCCGTTGCCGCACTGCTGGGGCGAGGGGAGCGCCGCGGCTGGGCAACCCAAGACCGGTTAGCGGCGTGCTTCGGCGCGGCGTTGGCGGCGGCGTTGTTCAGAACCCATTTAATTGAGCGGAAGGGTGAGTTCGCATATGGAGTGATGCATGTCACGATATGAGGTGGCGGTAGTTCGGAGGATTGTTCTCACGCCGATGTGGTGACCGCTCGGCATGTCGCTGGGCCTGCATGTATCTACGGCAGAACACCACCCAAGAGTTTTTGGGAGAGATGACAAACATCTCACAACTCACGGTGTCGAGAATCGTGGCGACAGTGGTACCGAGGGTGAAGACGGTCCTGGAAGAGTTCGTGCCCACCACACAGGACGCGATCGAGCTGGTCAACGGCCAGATCTGCCTAGCAGACCCCTGTTTCGGGGTGTGCGGTGACGAACTCCAGGAGAATGGTCGCGTTCTCGACGGCGTTCGAGTTAGCCAAGCGGGAAGAGGGTGACGAACCTCTCCGCTTCGAGAGGGAGCTTGTCCGTCCGCAGAATCTCTGGCCGAAGCCAGAACCTGCGGAAATCAGGGATTCGCGAAGTTAGGTGTGGCGTGGTCGAGGTATGGGTCTGGCGGGATGTCGTACCGCCGGTGGGACCCGCGGTACGGCTTGCGGGCACTCGGCGCGCAGGTGCGGGTGCGCGCGCCGCCGGACCGCGTGGAGCAACTAGCCGAAAGACAACCTTGGTGAAGGGGGGGTTTCATGTTTGATGTGATCATCGCCGGCGGCGGACCGACCGGGTTGATGCTGGCCGGGGAGTTGCGGCTGCACGGTGTGCACGTGCTCGTGCTGGACAAGGAGGTGGAGCCGACCGGGTATGTCCGGTCACTGGGCCTGCACGTGCGCAGCATCGAGGTCATGGACCAGCGCGGTCTGCTGGAGCGATTCCTCGCACACGGCCAGCAGTACGCGCTCGGTGGTTACTTCGCCGGTATCGACAAACCCGCGCCCGACCGGCTGGACACCGCCCATCCCTACATCCTGGCCATCCCGCAGCCCACCACCGATCGCCTGCTGGCCGAGCGCACCACCGAGCTCGGCGCCGAGATCCGGCGCGGTGGCGAGCTGGTCGGGCTGAGCCAGGACGACCACGGGGTCACCGCTGAGCTGGCCGACGGCACGCGGTTGCGCTCGCGCTACCTCGTCGGCTGCGACGGCGGCCGCAGCACGGTGCGCAAGCTGCTCGGCGTCGGCTTCCCCGGCGAACCCGCCAAGGTCGAATGGCTGCTGGGCGAGATGGAGGTGACCACCCCACCGGAGGAGCTGGCCGCCGTGGTGGCCGAAGTCCGCACGGTCCCACCGACCCTCCAGGAACTCAAGCAACAGCTGCGAGCCTTCGCCGGCACCGACTTCGGCGTGCACTCACCGCGCTGGCTGTCGCGCTTCGGCGACGCCACCCGGCTGGCCGAGCGCTACCGCACCGGGCGGGTGCTGCTGGCCGGCGACGCGGCGCACATCCACCCGCCGACCGGCGGGCAGGGCCTCAACCTCGGCATCCAGGACGCGTTCAACCTCGGTTGGAAACCAGCCGCCGAGGTGAACGGCTGGGCACCGGAAGGACTGCTGGACAGCTACCACACCGAACGGCACCCGGTGGCCGCCGACGTGCTGGACAACACCCGCGCGCAGATGGAGCTGCTGTCCCCTGAACCCGGTCCCCAGGCGGTGCGCCGGCTGGTATCGGAACTGATGGACTCCGAGGAGGTGAACCGGTACCTGATCGAGAAGATCACCGCGATCGGGATCCGCTACGACTTCGGCGAGGGCCCTGACCTGCTCGGCCGGCGGATGCGGAACGTGGGACTCAAACAGGGACGCCTCTACGAGCTGACCCACGCCGGCCGCGGACTGCTGCTCGACCAGACCGGCCAGCTCTCGATAGCAGGCTGGGCAGAACGGGTCGACCACGTCGTCGACCTCAGCGAGGAACTGGACGTGCCCGCCGTGCTGCTGCGCCCGGACGGACACGTGGCCTGGATCGGTGACAATCAACAGAATCTGCACAGCCAGCTGCCACGGTGGTTCGGCGCCGCCATCAGCTGAGCGCGCGATGATCTTCGAAGCTTCAATCCACGGTTGCAGCAGTCACAGTCGAG
>JBOHHD010000583.1:0-2003 GCA_050700515.1 Pseudonocardiaceae bacterium | reverse complement strand
CAGCTCGTGGCCGAGGGTGCGTCGTCTCCCGCCGATGTGTTCATCACCGAGAATTCGCCGGCGCTGGGGTTGGTGTCGAGCGAGGACCTGTTCGCGCCGGTCGATCAGGCGACCCATGATCAGGTTTCGGCTCAGTTCTCCTCCGCGAAGGGCGACTGGGTCGGTATCGCCGCACGGTCGACATCGTTGGTTTACAACCCAGCTCTGCTGCCCGCCGCCGAGCTACCCCGGTCGATCATGGATTTGGCCGGGCCGAGCTTCATGGATCGGTTCGGCATCGCCCCGGGTGGTGCTGACTTCCATGCCATCGTGAGCGCGGTGTTCGCGGTCAATGGTGACGCCGCTGGACAGCAGTGGCTGCAGGGATTGAAAAGCAACGCCAGGATCTACCAGAACAACGTCGCGATCCTGAAGGCCGTCAACTCAGGCCAGGTCGCGGCGGGAGTGATCTACCACTACTACTGGTTCCAGGACCGCGCCGAGGCCGGCGAGAACAGCTCCCAGACCGAGCTGCATTTCTTCCAGAATCAGGATGCCGGCGGTTTCCTGAGCATCTCCGGGGCCGGTGTGCTGAAGTCCAGCAAGCACGCCGCGGACGCCCAGAAGCTCGTCGCGTACCTCAGCGGGAAGGACGGTCAGGAGCTGCTGGCCAACAGCAAGTTCCTGGAATACCCGGTCGGTGCCTCGGTGTCGGCCAATCCCGGCTTGAAGCCGTTCTCCGAGCTCAGCCCGCCCCCGGTCGACCTGAACACCCTCAACGGACCGGCGATCGTCGAAGCCATGCAGCGAGCCGGCTTGCTGTGATCCCTCCGACCCGGGTACCGCAGCCAGAGCTGGCCGACTGCCGGGGGGCCAGCGACCCGGCTGGTATGACGCCCGCATCGGGGCGGGTGACCCGGCGGGGTCGGCGGCGCTATCCACTGCTGGGGCTGGCCGCGGCTGCGGGCGTGGCGTTACTGACGCTGATCCCACTGCTGTTCGTCCTCGGGTCGACGATCGCACTGGGCTGGGCCGAGGCGTCCCGGCTGGTCTTCCGGTCGAGGGTTGCGGAGCTGCTGCTCAACACGCTCGAATTGCTCGCTGCGGGCATGCTGGCCAGTGCTGTTCTCGGGACCGCCGCGGCGTGGTTGGTGGTGCGGACGAGCTTGCCCGGACGCCGGGTGTGGGGTGCCTTGCTCGCGGCACCGCTGGCGGTGCCGGCGTTCGTCAACAGCTATGCCTGGGTATCGCTCACCCCGAGCGTGGAGGGCTTGGCGGGGGCTGTCCTGATCACCACGCTGTCCTACTTCCCGCTGGTGTACCTGCCGGTGGCGGCGGTGTTGCGGGGACTCGACCCGGCCCTGGAGGAGACCGCGCGAACCCTTGGGCTGGGGCCGTGGCGGGCATTCGGCCGTGCGGTGCTCCCGCAACTGCGGCCGGCGATCCTGGGGGGCGCGCTGCTGGTCGGGCTGCACCTGCTGGCTGAGTTCGGGGCGCTGCAGATGTTGCGGTTCCCCACCTTCACCACGGCGATCTACGACCAGTTCCAATCGACCTTCAACGGCCCCGCCGCCACCATGCTCGCCGGTGTGCTGGTGAGCTGCTGGCTCTGGAGGTCGGGCTGATCGGACGGCGACGCTATGCCAAGATCGGTTCCGGAGCGGCCCGCCGGAGCGCCGCGAAGTCCCTCGGCCGGCTGACGCTCCTGATGTCGCTGGCGATGGCGGCGCTGATCGGGCTGGCGCTCGGCGTCCCGCTCGCCAGTCTGGGGCACTGGCTCAGGGTCGGTTCGTCGACGGAGTTCCCGCTGGGTTCGCTGGTGTCGACGACGAGCACCTCGCTCATGCTCGGTTTCGTGGCGGCGGCGTTGACCACTGTGCTCGCGTTCCCGGTGGCCTGGCTCTCGGTGCGGCATCGCGGCCTGATCAGCCGGGTCATCGAGCGCAGCACCTACCTCGGCAACTCGCTGCCCGGCATCGTGGTGGCGCTGGCCTTGATCACCGTGTCGATCCGGTTCCTGCCTG
>JBOHHD010000582.1:0-8389 GCA_050700515.1 Pseudonocardiaceae bacterium | reverse complement strand
GAGCTGGCGGCCCTCTGGCGTCACCTCGAGACCAGCCCACCGCCTGCGGTGCACCCGGATGCCGCGATCAGCACAGTCGTGGCGGGTCTTCTTACCGCCGATGTGATCGCGTTTCTGGCGGACCGACCGATTCCGACCAAGGACGCCGTGCTCGTGCTCGACCCCGCCACAATGGCGATCAATCGACACCCCGTACTCCCGCTACCTGCCGAGGTTGTGGACGGTTGGGCTGGGGACGGCTGGGGGGCACCGTCGTGACCGCCCGGTCGCCGCGGGGCTGTGCTGGGCCGATGGGGACCGGGTGCGCTGCTACCTGCTTCGGTTGACCCCGCTGGCCCTCCAGCTACCCGCAGGACACCGGATCTGCCTGGAGATCACCAACAGCGACTTTCCCGATCACGCCCGCAACCTCAACACCGGCGCCGACCGCCACACCACCACGCGGTTTCGGGTAGCACGTCAAACAGTGTGCCACGGCGCTGCGTACCCCACCGCGCTCCTGCTGCCCGTGAAAGCACCGGCGTGACCGGCGCCGATCTCGATCAGCTGGTCGACTCCCGGTACGGCCTGATCACGCGAGTGGTGCGGCAGCCCCGGCCAGCCGGCCTGCCAGGCACCTTCGAGGCCTACAGCGCGGAGGTGGCCGACACGCGGACGTACGCCTCCTGGCACGCGGACCCCTATGCCTTCGGCGCGAGCCTCATTGATCCGCAGGAGGCACGGACCGCAGCCATCGGCGAGGCCGTGGAACGCTACTGCGGCAACGCGGTTCCGCCCGATCTGCTGCTGGCCTCCTACGATCAGCTGGTCTCCGACGGAGCGCAGGCGCTGGACCCCGCGGCGCTCGTGCTGTACTCGGAGGAGCAGTACCGTCAGCCGGGCTTTCCGTTCCTGCCGTTCGGTCGTGATCTGCCGGTGCGCTGGATTTCCAGCTGGGACGTGGCCACCGGTGACGAAGTGTTGGTCCCCGCCAGCCTCGTCTACCTCAACTACCATCAGGGCCGGTATGGCGACGAACCCCGCACCCACTTCATGATTCTGCCCGGTATTGCTGCCGGGCCCGACCTCGACCACGCCGTCCGGCGGGCCTGCGCCGAGTTGGTCGAGCGCGACGCCGTCACCTTGTGGTGGCAGCGCGGCTGCAGCGTGACCGCGGTCGCCCCGGACGGTGAGGGTTTCCCGGCCACCCTGCTCGTCACCGCAGACGACGCGCCCGCGCCGGACTACCACCTGTTCCGGGTGCCCAGCGACTTCGGGGCCACTGTGTTCGGCGCACTGCTCGATGACCGCGACAGCGGTGTGGTCAGCATGGGCTCCGCCTGCCATCCCCATCCCCGGGTGGCGGCAGTGAAGGCGCTGACCGAAGCGCTCCAGTTGCGCGCATTCAGCCTGGACCTGCTCGACCCCATGAGCCCGGTATGGCGGGAAATTCAGGCAGGTGCGCGGAACACCGGGATCGTGCGGCCGTACCGCGCAGACCGCGCCTACCTCGAGGCGGGGTGCGCCGACTTCAGCGATGTCCTGGACTTCGCCGGGCATGCCCAGCTCTACCTCGACCCGAGGATGCGCGGCCAGCTGACTCGCATCCTGGCGCCTGCCCAGCACGAGTCGTTGCCGGCTCAGAACGGCACCGATCCCCTGGACCTGCTGGTCGGCCAGGGTTTTCAAGTCCTCGCCGTGAACTTGACCACCTCCGACGTCACCACTGCGGGGTGCCACGTGGTCCGTGTGATCGTCCCCGGGCTCTACCCGAGCGCGCCTGCGGCCTTTCCCTTCCTCGGCGGAAGCCGCCTGTACCACGGCCCGGACGGGCCACTGACCGGCGCGGACCTTGTCCTGGTTCCGGCTCCCACCTTGTGAGCACTCCCCCTGGAGGGCACCCGTGGATGAGGTGACCAGTCTGCTGGACGAACGGACCGGGCTGGTGGCCGAGCTGCGTCCGCACCGCCTGCATCCGCGGCTACCAGCCGCCCTGCGGATGTGGACCGCGCGGCTGGCTGACTCCCAGCAATTCACTCCGTGGCCCAGCGACCCGGTCACCACGGGCTGCACCTGGTCAGACGATACGCAGGCCCGGATGGCCGCACTCGGCGAGGCGGTCGAGCGCTACTGCGGTGCGCTGATACCGCCGGGGCTGACCCGAGTCACGGCGGTGCAGCTGCGGGCGCGCGGGCATCGCGTGCTCGACCTGGCGGCGCTGGCGTTGTTCAGCGCCGGGCAGTACCGAACTCCGGGCTTTCCCTTCGTGGCCTTCGAGCCGGACCTGCCGGTACGCTGGGTGAGCGGCTGTGACCTGGCGACCGGGGAGCTGTGTGCGGTTCCGGCCAGCCTGGTCTACACCACCTTCCACCGCGGTCTACCCGGGCGGGACGGGCTGCTGCCCTACGGCGACGAACCCCCGACAAGCCCGGTGCCCTATGCGGGCCTGGCCGCCGGTCGCAGCCGCGAGCAAGCCGAGCTGGCCGCCCTGCTGGAACTCATCGAGCGGGACGCGGTGACCCGCAGCTGGTTGCGCGGCCAGCAGTGGCCAGAGATCGAGCTGCCCGCAGCGCTGGACAACCTGTTTCGCGGTCCGCACGAGGCGCTGCGGGTGCGGCTGTTCCACGTCCCCGATGCGGTGGGGGTGCCCGTGCTGGCCGCACTGGTCGAGGACCTGGTCACCGATCTGCTCGCGCTGGGGACCGCCGCGCGGCCCGATCCCCGCCGGGCGGCGCTGAAGGCCGTGGCCGAGGCCGTCCAGCTGCATCTGATGCTGCACGAACTCGATGACCGCGGCAGCGCCCTGATGCGGATGGCACGCACGCATGCGGGCTGCCCACTACGGCCATGGCGGGCGGACCACCGCTACCGGGCCAGCTACCGGTCGGACTGGCGGGATGTGCGAGATCTCGCCTGCCAGCTTCAGCTCTACCTGGACCCCGCGATGCGTGCCGCGTTGCGGGAGCGGATGGCCGGGCGCCCCACGATTCCGCTCGCGTCGCTCCCGACCAGTCCGGCTGCCTCCGCCCGGGACCTGGTGCAGGCACTGATCCGTATCGGAATCCACCCCGTGAAAGTCGACGTCACGACGTCGGACGTGCGACGGGCCGGCTGGTGGGCGGTACGGGTGGTCGCGGCAGGGTTGTACCCGAACACGCCGGCCGCGTTTCCGCCGTTGGGAGGGCGTCGGCTGCGCGAGAAAGAATGGACGCTGATGGAGAGCCCCCTGCCGCTGCCCTACGCTTGATCCAACTCTTGCAAACTATATGCAAGAGCATGTAGCATGTATCAATTGTGGAATTCTCTTCGGTGGTCATCTGACCCATGGCGCACGTGATCCTGGTCGGCAGCTCGCCGAACTCATTCGCGTATCGAACGCTGCTCGACAGCGGCCATCAGCTGACCCTCGCCTCGTCCGCAGTGGATGCTTTCCTGGTCGGTCGAGGCGGCCCTCCGCTGCTGCTCGCCGGGATCGACGGGGAAACCACCATTCCCAGCGTCGGGGCCGCCGCCACACACAACGGCGTGCCGTGGATCGCGTGGAATCTCACCGATTCCACCGATGTCGCACTGGCTGCTTACGAGGCGGGGGCCAGCGCCGTGCTTCCTTCGGCGTTCTCCGCCGCTGCTTTCGACGGCATCGTGTGCAAGATCAGCGAAGGCCAGGACGCCTCCGTCGTCGCGGCGTCGGAACCGCCGCTACGTTCCCATCAACCCGGTGACCGCATTCCGCTGCAACCCGAGGCGGTGCTGTGGGTACGTCAAGGCGTGGTGGCGCTCACCGGCGTGCACGAGGACGGGGTGGAGTCGCTCACTGGCTTCTGCGGACCCGGCCAACTCGCCACCGGCTCGGCCGACCCCGGATGGCAGCCGGTGGCCCATACCGCCGCCGTGGTCGCCACTCAGCCCTGGTCGCTCGCGAGCCGGCTGCCGCACTTCTCCGAGCGGCTGCGCGAGCGGTTGCGCGAAGCGGAGGAGTGGACCCACAACCGGGGCCATCACCGTGTCGACGCCAGGTTGTGCGCCACCCTCGCCCTGCTGGCGCGGAAGTTTGGTGTCGCCAGCCCCGCGGGCACGCTCGTCGAACTCGATCTCACCCACGCCCAACTCGCCGCCGCCACCGCGTCCACCAGAGCGACCGTGACCCGCAGGTTGGCGGCACTGTGCCGTCGCGGGCTGCTGTCCACGGTGAGTACCGAGGCGGGCACTCGGTTCGTGTTGGCTGAGCCAGCGACGACGTGCCTACCACCGCCACGATCGCGGAGGTCGGGTCAGTGAGCGAGCACCCCGACGAACTCGACCAGATCCTGCGGGCCTTCGATCCTGCGCAGCGCTCCCGGATCGCGAACTTTCTGCACAGATCGGCCAGCCGAGCTCTCGTGCTCGCCACGACGCCGATGGGGCGCGTGCACGCCATCCACAACTGGCTCAATGCGCACGGCCTACCCCCGGGGGAGTCCGATCAGCAGGCGCCGGAGGGAAGTAAGGGCAATTCGCTGATGCTCCCCGATCCTGGCGCATTGCCCACCCTGAGCCTGCAGCACGCGCTGGAACGCCGTCGCTCACATTATCGCTACTTGAACCATCCGCTGCCCGTCACGTTATTGGCCGCTCTCCTTCATCACGCGCTGCGCATCGCGCCTCGGGAAAGGCAGGGCGCCGACGTCGCCTTGCCACTGAGCCGGGCACCCTCTGCGGGTGGCTTGAATCCGATTACCGTCCATGTCGCGACGCGCAATGTCGACGGTCTCTCTGCCGGGGTGTACTCCTACGACCGTGCCGGACATGCCCTGGCCCGGATCAGAAAAGGCGATCCCACCGGCGCGCTGACAACGGTCTACGGACAGACCGAATTCGCCGACCGAGCACCGGTCACCCTGTTGCTGACCGCAGCCGTGCACGTTCCGATGGGAAGGTACGGTGTTCGACATTATCGAACGCTGCACATCGACGCCGGAATTGTGGCACAGAACCTCTATCTGGTGAGCACCGCGCTCGGCCTCGGGGGGTGCGCGGTAACCGGTTACCGCGACACGACGGCGAGTCGTCTGCTCGGGTTCGAGGAGAACGACATTGTCATGATGTTGTTTCCTGTGGGCGAACCCTGTGGGGCTCGGCAACTCGATGCAGTGCGCTGACTTGTGTCTTTCATGTGGTTCCGGGTCATGGATGATCGTCTGATGCTACTGCTGTCGATCTTGTACCAGCTCGTGTCTGGTAGCTTGACCCCAAAAGGTGGTCCACGGACTACGAGAGCGTGCGAACGTGTTGACAAGTGGCAGCATACTCGTCGGGTGTGAGGTAGCCAAGACTGTGAGCTGGACCCCGATCGGGCTTGTCAATTTTTCTGTGTAAGGTCGGGCAAAGCGTTATCGGTTCGTTAGTTGAGGGGAAGTCGTCCGGGGAAGAGTAGGACGAGAGAGTTCAGGGCTTGTGTCCAGCCCCAGGTACACTGCCCTTTAGTTAAGGCAGGTCTGGCCCCTGACCAGCGGATACATGCTTGGGCTCAAGGCCGGTATGGCTGAGGTTTTGTTCATTGTGGGAGTCTGTGGCGCGGTTCGCGCGGGTCCGGGGTCTCGTGCGTCGTTCCCGCTTTGTGGTTCTGATGCTGTTCTGGGGTGTGGAAGTCACGATCTTGTCTCGGTGGTTCACGGGGCGTTTCAGGCGTTGGATGTGGTGAAGCTCCTGGTAGGACATGGGTTGTCTACGCCCGAACACGTCCACACCAGGAGCTTCGTTGTCGCAGTCTGTCATGTCCCCGGTGGTGGCGTGCGGGCCAGGGGCGGACCTCGTCGTGGCCGGGGCCGGCGTGGTCCCGCCGACACCGCTGCGGGATGCGGTGCTGGCGGGGCCGGGTGCGGGCATGAGGGTCGAGGCTGGGCTGGGCTCAGGGATCCTGGGCGGGTTGGCCTGCGGGGATGCCATCGCGGCGGCGCTGGCGAGCGAGGGGCATGTGGATAAGCGCCGGCGGGTGTTGACTGGTGAGGTCACGATGGTGATGATCTTGGGGTTGTGCCTGTTCAGCGGAGAGGGCTACGACTCGGTCCTGGCGCGGGTGCTGCCGCGGGTGCCTGGCGCCCTGGCTCTGGGTGCGGCGGTGCCTACCGGGTCGGGCGTTGTCCCAGGCCAGAACCAGGTTGGTCGGCCAGCCACTGCGGGCGATGTTCGAGGCGAGCGCCCATGGCGCGGACAGCGACCTGGTGGCCGGGGCCACCGCGTTCGGCCTGGTGCTGACCGCCTTCGACGGCACGGTGCTCGACTTGGCCGCCACCGAGGACATCCACGCGCAGTTCGCGGTCCCCTCCGGGGGCCGCTATCCGCAGGCCCGTCTGGTCACCCTGGTGTCGTGCGGTACCCGGCGAGTGCGGGCCGCCGCGGAGGGCTCGGCCGCCACCAGCGAGCAGGAACTCGTCGATGAGCTGGCCGGGGCGTTGAGCCCCGGCACGCTGAACCTAGCCGACCGCAACTTCTTCAGCATGGCCCGCTGGATCACCTTCGCCGCAACCGGCGCGCACCTGGCCTGGCGGGTGAAGAACGGCGCCAAGTCCCTGCCCGCGAAGACCCTCCACGTGCTCCCCGACGGGTCTTCGCTGGTACGGCTGCGGGAATCGGCCAGCATGCTCTCCCGCCGCCGACGACTGACCGGCGATCCCACCGGGCCCCGGCTGCCCGACACCCTCGCCCGACTGGTCGAGTTCGACCTGCTCGTCACCGACGAGCGCGGCAAGACCCGCACCAGCCGCTTCCGGATCCTGACCACCCTGCTCGACCATCACGCCTACCCGGCCCGCGACATCGCAGCCGTCTACGCCCAGCGCTGGCAGGTCGAACTGGTCTATCACCGGATCAAGAGCACCCTCCGCGGATCGGGAGTAGTCCTACGGGGACAGACACCCCACCTAGCCCGCCAGGAGATCTGGGGTCTGCTGGTGGTCTACAACGCCCTGTGCGATCTGGCCACCCGCACCGCCGTATCGCTGAGTATCGACCCCGACCAGATCTCCTTCGTCGCCGTGCTCCGCCTGACTCGTACTCACCTGGGCGCCAGCTCCTGCTGCCAGCACTGCGGCAAACCACCCGACAACGACGACCCCGGTGACGCGCTGCTCACCGCGATAGCCGCGCACCCCCGCAACCGCACCGACCGACAACGCACCAGCCCACGCACCGCCACACAACGAAGAACCGAACGAACCCGAACAGTCAACTACACCATCAACATCGTGACGTCAAATCTACCCAAAGCCACATGAAAAGCCTAACTAAAGGGCAGTGGCCCCAGGTACCAGTGCCGGCATCACCTCCTCGTTGGGAACTGATGTTGCGGATTCCCAAGTACAGCAGTTTGATCGCCGCCTCGTCGCTGGGGAAGTGTGCCCGGGTCTTGGTGATTTTCCGGAGTTGATAGTTGATCGACTCGATGAGGTTGGTGGTGTAGACGACCTTCCGCAGCTCCGGTGGGTAGTCCAAGAACGGAATAAACTCGGGCCACGCTCGTCCCAGACCGCGACCGATCCGGGGTACTGCTGTCCGAATTCCTTGTGGAAATCGGTCAACGCGAGCTCCGCGGCGTCGACGATGGGGACTGTGTAGATGGCTCGCATCGCGGAGCTGACTTTCTTGCGGTCACCGTAGGACACGAATTTCATGGCGTTACGGATGACGTGCACTACACAGGTCTGAATGACCGTGTCCGGGAACACCGACCGCGCCGCGTCGGGTAGTCCGGTCAATCCGTCACAACACATAATGAGAATATCTTTCAGACCCCGGTTACGCAATAGTGTGAGGACCTGATTCCAGAACTTCGCCGATTCGGTGTCGTCGATCCCGATGCCCAGCACGTGCTTGCGTCCGTCGACGCCCACGCCCAGGTGCGCAGCCTTCTGGGTGACCGCGCCCTTGTCGCGGACCCGGACCCAGATGACATCAACGTAGACAATCGGATAGACCTCATCGACCGGCCGGTTCTGCCACAGTGTGATCTCGTCGACGACGTCGGTGATGTTCGAAATCAGTGCCGGTGATGCCTGCACGCCAGAGACTTCCCGCAGATGGTCCTGAATGTCGCGGGTGGTCAGTCCCCGGGAGTACAACGACAGGATCATCTCGTCGATCTGACCGATCCGTCGCGTGCGTTTCGGCACAATCTGGGGTTCGAAAGAACCAGTGCGATCGCGGGGCACCGCACGACGCACCGGCCCTGCGGTCGTGGATACGGTTTTCTCTGAATGACCGTTCCGGGAGTTCCCCGAGCCGTTCCCCGCCGAGTCACCGTGTTCCTAGCCGAGGTGCTCAGTCATTTCCTCGGTCAGCGCACGTTCCAGGACGGCTTTCGTGAGCTGAGCCAGCAATCCCTCAGACCCGTCAAGCGGTGTGCCCGAGGATTTCGCCTCCGCCAGTAATACGT
>JBOHHD010000581.1:0-15657 GCA_050700515.1 Pseudonocardiaceae bacterium | reverse complement strand
CGGGTGGCGTATGTGTTGGGTTTGGAGGGGCCGGCGTTGACGGTGGATACGGCGTGTTCGTCGTCGTTGGTGGCGGTTCATTTGGCGGTGCAGTCGTTGCGTGGGGGGGAGTGTTCGTTGGCGTTGGCGGGTGGGGTGACGGTGATGGCTTCGCCGGGGTTGTTGGTGGATTTTAGTCGTCAGCGGGGGTTGGCTCGGGATGGTCGGTGTAAGGCGTTTGCTGGGGGGGCGGATGGGACGGGTTTTAGTGAGGGTGTGGGGTTGGTGTTGTTGGAGCGGTTGTCGGTGGCTCGGCGGTTGGGTCATCGGGTGTGGGGGGTGGTGCGGGGTTCGGCGGTGAATCAGGATGGTGGGTCGAATGGGTTGACGGCGCCGAGTGGTCGGGCGCAGCAGCGGGTGATTCGTCAGGCGTTGGCTAATGCTGGGTTGTCTGTTGTGGATGTGGATGTGGTGGAGGCGCATGGGACGGGGACTCGGTTGGGGGATCCGATTGAGGCGCAGGCGTTGTTGGCGACGTATGGTCAGGGTCGGGTTGAGCCGTTGTGGTTGGGGTCGGTGAAGTCGAATATTGGTCATGCTCAGGGTGCGGCGGGGGTGGCGGGGTTGATCAAGATGGTGATGGCTATGGAGTATGGGGTGTTGCCTCAGACGTTGCATGTGGATGTTCCGACTCCGGAGGTGGAGTGGTCGGCGGGGGCGGTGCGGTTGTTGACTGAGCAGCGGCGGTGGCCGCGGACTGGTCGTGTTCGTCGGGCGGGGGTGTCCTCGTTCGGTGTCAGTGGTACGAATGCTCATGTGATTGTGGAGCAGGCTCCGGATTCGGGTGGTGTTTTGTTGTCGGAGCGGCCGGAGTCGCCGGTTCTTGGTGTTGTTCCGTGTGTGCTCTCGGCGAAGAGTGAGCGGGCTTTGCGAGCGCAGGCGTCTCGGCTTGTGCGGTTCTTGGATTTGAACGCGGGGGTGGGGGTTGTTGAGGTGGCGCGGTCTTTGGTGTTCTCGCGGGCGTTGTGGGATCAGCGGGCGGTGGTGGTGGCGGGGGATCGGCAGGAGTTGAGAGCGGGGTTGGAGGCGTTGAGTCGGGCGGAGCCTCATCGCGCGGTGATGGTGGGGGCGGGGACCGCGGTGGGGGGTGGGGTGGGGTTTGTGTTTAGTGGTCAGGGTAGTCAGCGGGTGGGGATGGGTCGGGAGCTTTACGAGGTTTTTCCGGTGTTTCGTGAGGTGTTTGATGAGGTGTGCGCTCGGGTGGATCTGCCGTTGCGTGAGGTGGTGTTCGGGCCCGGTGAGTCGGGTGTGTTGGATCAGACGGTGTTCGCGCAGGTGGGGTTGTTCGCGGTGGAGTCGGCGTTGTATGGGTTGTTGGAGTCTTGGGGTGTGTGTCCTGATGTGGTAGCGGGGCATTCGATCGGGGAGATCACCGCGGCGTATGTGGCTGGTGTGTTTTCTTTGGCTGATGCGTGTGTGTTGGTACAGGCCCGTGGTCGATTGATGCAGGAGCTGCCCCCCGGGGGGGCGATGATCGCGGTAGCGGCCTCGGAGCAGGAAGTGTTGTCGGTGGTGGCGGGTCGGGAGGAGGTCGTGGGTCTGGCCGCGGTTAATGGAGTGGAGTCGGTGGTGGTGTCGGGGCTGGAAGAGGGGGTTCTGGAGATCGCTGAGGGGTTTGTTGCGCGGGGGCGCAGGATCAAACGGTTGCGGGTCAGTCACGCGTTTCATTCACCCTTGATCGATCCCATGCTGGTGGAATTCGGTACCGTCGTGGAGGGACTCACGCTGCGGGCCCCCAAGATTCCGGTGATCTCAACGGTCACCGGGCGCCTGGCCACGGCTGAGCAACTGTGCTCTGCACGGTATTGGGTGGAGCAGGCACGCCGAACTGTGCGATTCGGCGACGCCATAGAGGTACTACGAGACCAAGAGGTGACCACGGTACTGGAACTGGGACCAGACGGTGCGCTGACCTCGATGATCGGGGATTCCCACCACCTGGTATGCATACCGGTACTGCGCCACGACCACCCCGAACTACCCACACTCCTCACCGCAGTAGCCACCGCACACACACGCGGAGTACCAACAAACTGGAAAACCCTCCTCACACCCCCCCACCCACCACTCAACCTCCCCACCTACCCCTTCCAACACGAACGATTCTGGTTGGAGTCTGGTGGTGTGGTGGGGAACGTGGCCTCGACGGGGTTGGTCGATCTGGGTCATCCGGTGTTAGTGGCGGCGGTGTCGTTGCCGGGGGAGCGCGGGATGGTGTTCACCGGTCGGGCGTCGGTGCGGACTCATCCATGGTTGGGGGAGTGTGTGGTTGGTGGGGTCGTGGTGTTGCCGGCGTCGGTGGTGATGGACATGGTGATTCGTGCCGGGGATGAGGTGGGATGCCCGGTGCTGGAGGAGTTGGTGGTCGAGACCCCGGTGGTGGTCGGTGAGGGAATCGCTGTCCAGGTGCTGGTGGATGCTGATGGTGAGGAGGGTCGGTACAGGGCGCAGATCTATTCGCGTCCTGCCCACGATGACCGTGCTCTGTGGACCCACCATGCCCAGGCCACTCTTGCCCCCTCGCTTCCGCTGACCAAGCCCCTGGTCACCGAGGCGGGAATGGTGACCGAGGTGGCGGTGGAGCAGGACCCAGGGGGGTTCGGGATTCACCCGATGCTGGTGGAAGCCGCCTTGGTCGGGCAGGGTGCCCAGGGTGGGGAGGTGATGGTGCCGGTGGTGTGGAAAGACGTCGTGCTGCATGCCTCGGGCGCACAGGCACTGCGAGTGCAGATCACCTCCCTTGGACCGGCCACGGTGTCATTGCTGGCCTCAGATCAGGCCGACCAACCAGTACTGTCCATCGGCTCCCTCCAGTTTCACCCCCTCTCGGCGAAACTACTGAATATTGCGACAGGCGTGAGTGAGTGGTTGTTCGGTGTGGAATGGGTGCGGCATGAAGTGTGCGGAGTTGATGATGGTGAAGTGCAGCTGTGCGAGGTCGGTGATGGTGATGTTCGGGCTGTGGTGTCGCGGGTGTTGGGTGTGGTGCAGGAGTTTCTCCGGGGCGCGGAGTCGTCTCGGTTGGTGGTGGTGACCCGAGGGGTGATGGGTCCGGACTTCGGTGATCCGGTGGGTGCTGCGGTGTGGGGGTTGGTGCGGTCGGCGCAGTCGGAGGAGCCGGGTCGGATCGTGCTGGTCGATATGGATGACGACGACCTGTCCCGGTCGGTGTTCTCCGCAGTGGCGGTGGGGAATGAGCCGCAGGTGGCGGTGCGAAAGGGGATGGTATTCGTGCCGCGGCTGAAGCGGATTACCGACGTCACGGTGTCCGAGCGTCATGTGGACCCTGAGGGCACAGTGTTGATCACCGGTGGCACCGGTGCGTTGGGGATGGCTTTGGCGCGTCATCTGGTGGCGGAGTACGGGGTGCGGCGGTTGGGGTTGGTCAGCCGTGGGGGGGGGGCGGGGAAAGTAGCGGGGGCGGAGGTTCAGGTGGTGGCCTGTGATGTGGCCGATCGCGATGCCTTGGCTGCGGTGTTGGAGCAGATTCCGGCGCAGCACCCGTTGATCGGGGTGATCCATGCCGCCGGTGTGCTCGATGATGGGGTGATTTCTGCGTTGGATTCCGCGCGTCTGGATACGGTGTTCCGTCCGAAGGTGCAGGGGGCGCTGAATCTGCATGAGTTGACTCGGGATCTGGATTTGGCGATGTTCGTGCTGTTCTCCTCAGCGGCGGGAACGTTGGGGAGCCCGGGCCAGGGCAATTACGCTGCGGCTAATGGTTTCCTGGACGGGCTGGCTCATCAGCGGCATGCCGAAGGGCTTCCTGCGACCTCCTTGGTGTGGGGGCCGTGGGACGGTGGTATGGCAGCGGGGTTGGTGCAGCGTGGTGGTCTGAAGCCCTTGACCACGGCTGAAGGTATGGCTTTGTGGGACCTCGCGGTGCGCAGTGGACGCCCGGTTGTGGCACCGATCCACCTGGATATGGCAACGGCTGCCGGAGAGACTGTTCCCTCGCTGCTACGTGAGCTGATACGCCCCAAGCGACCCGTGGTGAACACATCCGCCACCCCCGGTGAGACGCTGGCCCAGCGCCTGCATCGAGTACCCGAGGACAAGAGGTCCGAACTGCTACTGGAAGTGGTGCTGAAGACCACGGCTGTCGTACTGGGGCACGGTTCCGCGGAGGCGATCGACCCGGACGTCGCCTTCTGGGACAGTGGGTTCAGTTCATTGGCCGCTGTCGAGTTCCGCAATCGGCTGACCGACGCGACAGGTGTCCGGTTGAACGCGGCAGTGGTGTACGACCAGCCGACGCCACGGGTGCTCACCGCGTACCTGCTGGCTCAACTGAGCCCGTTCGAGCCGGCTCAGCTCGCCGACACCGCGTGATGGTCTCGCTGACAAAGGAGAATCGGATGTTCGACACCGAGGTCTACCTCCGGCGGCTCGGGTGTTCTCTGCCGAGGGAACCCACCATCGAAACGCTGCGTCTGCTGCACCGGAACCACCTGCTCGTGATCCCCTACGACAACGGCAAGTTCCCGGAGAAGGGGGGCAGACTGCCGCACAATCTCGCTGACCTCGACCACGACGCCACCTTCGACAAGATCGTGATCAGAGATGTGGGCGGAATCTGCTTCGAGCTCAACCTGTTGTTCCAACGGCTACTCGACGAACTGGGCTTCGACACCATGGCCGTGTCGGCAGGGGTGATCCAGGACCGGGGCACGTTCAGTCCGGAACTCTCGCACAAGTTCACCGTGGTGAGCCTGGACGGGCGGAACTGGCTGGCCGATGTGGGTTTCTCCGGTCCGTCCTATCTGGAGCCACTGGAACTGTCACCCGAGGTGCAAACGCAGTACGGATGCCAGTTCAGAGTGGTCGAGCAGGACGGCCTGCACACGGTCCTGCGCAGAAGTCGTTCGGGTGACTGGCGACCGGTGTACCGATTCGCGCTCGTCGAACGCCGGGCAGCGGAGTGGGACGGCTTCACCGAACAATTCCAGCGATACCTGGACGAGTCGGTGATGGCCAGCACCACCATGATCTGCCGGGCCAGCGAGAACGGCCACCAGGTGCTGGTCGGCAAGCGTTACCTGACCGTCGAGGACGGCAACGAGAAGATCACCGCGCTGACCGATCCGCTCGAGTATCAGCGGGTTGTCAACGCCATATTGCGTCCGAGGGATCAATGAGGCCTCGGGCGGCCAGTACCGCTCCGTGCAGCGACGACAGCGCCCCGAGTGCGGCCGGATGGATCGGGGGCGGTGGATGGCCGGGTCGGGCAAGTCGGGCGGCGTGTGTGGACACTGTTGCCACCAGACCGGGAAACGCCGCCGCGAACCCGCCGCCGATCAGCACCAACGACGGGTGCGTCAACTCCGCCACGCTGACCACACCGACCGCCAGCGCCGCGCAGCTCTCCTCGATGGCGGACACCGCCCACGGCTGTCGCTCTGCGAACGCCTGCCGCAGCTCGGTGGTGGTCACCTCTCGGCCGCGTAGCTCAGCCGCTCGACGCAGTGCCGCCGGCCCCGAGGCCACCGCCTGCAGGCAACCCCGGCGGCCGCAGTCACAGTCGGCTCCGAATCGATCGACAACGAGGTGGCCGATCTCGCAGGAACCACGTGCCGGACCGGGACACGACCGTCCCCCGATCACCAGCCCACCGCCGATTCCCGTGCCGACACCGAGATAGAGCAGGTCAGCACAGTTCGCTCGCCGTGCTTCGGCCACCGCGGCGAGATCGCCGTCGTCCGCGTACCGGATCCCGGTGCCGGGAAACAGCTCCCGCAGCGCCGACTCCAGTTCGAGACCGACCCATGCCGGGCGGCTCGGCCAGGCGACGACGCGTCCTGAGCCGTCGATGGTCGCCGGCATCGCGACACCGACCGAGGCGATCGGCTCCTGCCACCGGGCCCGCAACCCCAGCAGGTGTTCCGACAACGCCCGGAGGTCACCCGCCACGTCAGTGGTCGTTCGCGGCCACGGGAAGCAGGTCTGGTACGAGCCCTGCCGCTCGCTCTCGAGCAGGAATGCGACCTTGCTGCCCCCGACGTCAATGCCCAAGTAGCTGATCGCGACCTTCCTCACGTCCGGCCTCGGAGCGCCGGTGTTCGTCGGTCTCCCGCACCATGGCGAACCTGATCGCCACGGCCGCCGCCCTGGTCGCGCCCAGCGCTTCCTGAAACGCTTCGTCCGCGATCGAAGTGGCCCGGTCCGTGTCGTTCCGCGATAGCGGCGCAGATGCTCTCGGCTGCCTCCAGACAGGCGACACTCGCATCCACGAGCGGATCGGTCTGCGCCTGCTCACGGACCAGCCGGTCGGCGAGACGCCGCAGCTCCCCGCGCACGGTGTCCAGGACCGTCGATGTTCGGGCCGCCGCCGAGGGTGTGCTCATTCTGGATCAGGCTGGCGTGAGGGTGAAGTATCGTTCCTGCCAGAGGTCGTACAGCTCGGTGATCATGTTTTCGTTGAGGCCACCGTCGGTCTGGGCGAGCGAGCCGAGGGATGACTTTCCGTCCACTCGCTCGAGTACTGTGAACAATTCCGGTGATACCTCGGCGCGTGATCCGGTCGAGTAGTCGAAGTAGATTTCTCTGGTCACGACGCGTTCTCCGGCCGGTGTGATCTTCAGGCTTTGGGTGAGCCTGGTCATCGGCCTGAACTGGAGCACGAAGTCGGCGAAATCCGACGGCTGTGCTGGTCGCTGTCGGATCAGGAAGTCCTCGATCACCAGGTAGTCCAGGTCGGTGGTGAGAAAGCAGGTCAAGGCGTCCTCGACGCTCTGCACGATCGGTTCGGCGTTGTTGTTGAACGAGGTGTTGAGCAGGACGGGTGTTCCGGTGAGCTCACCGAACCGGGACACCAGGCGGTGGAACCGTTCGTTGGTCGTGGGGTCGATGATCTGCAGGCGGGCGGTTCCGTCGACGTGGGTGACGGCGCCGAGCTCCGCGCGCCGTTCCTCGCGTACCCGGAGCACGAACGACATGAAGTCATAGTTCGCCTCGGCCTCCGGTATCTCGAAGTAGGTGCTTGCCGCCTCGGGTGTCACCACCGGGGCGAACGGGCGGAAGCTCTCCCGCTTCTTGACCATCGCGTTGATCCTGGTTTGGTTCTCCTTCGGCCGTGCGTCCGCGATGATGCTGCGGTTACCCAGCGCCCTGGGGCCGAATTCCGACCTGCCCTGCGCCCAGCCGAGGACGGCGCCGTCGGCCAGTAGCGTTGCGGCCTTGTCGACGATATCGACGGATCGCTCCAGGTCGATCAGCCTGCCCCAGGAGTTCAGCGTTTCCTCGATTTCGTGCGTAGCCCCCAGATCGGGGCCGAGGCTGGCGCTGCGTAGCTTTGGCAGTGGTGGCCGAATGATTCCGATTTGATATTCTGCTGCCAGCGCTGCGCCCTCTCCGGCGCCGGAGTCGTGCGATGCCGGATGCACGAAGACTTCATCGAACAGACCAGAGCGTAGGATCACGCCGTTGAGGCTGCAGTTGTGCGCCACACCCCCGCCGAAGCAGAGTCGCCGTAGTCCGGTGTTTTCTGCCCAGTACTCCAATACGTGCATGACGATCTTCTCGAGCGTCTCCTGTACCCCGGCGGCAAAGTCCATGTGTAGTTGGGTGAACTCTTCTCCCCTGCGCCGGGGTGTGATTCCGTGGGTGAAGAAGGCGGGTCCCAGGGTGTTCAGTCCGAGGTTGCAGGGTGCGATCTCGTAGTTTCCCTTTTCTTGTAAGGTGTACAGGGACTCGAAGATCTCCCGGTACGTACCTGGGTCGCCGTAGGGTGCCAGTCCCATCACCTTGTACTCATCGCCGAACTTGTACCCCAACTGCTGCGTAGCACACATGTAAAGCATGCCGAGTGAATTCAGGATCGAGTGCGACGCCAAACTTTGCAGGCGCCCATTCTCGCCCCGGTAGACAGTGCCCGAACTCTCTTCCCCCATACCGTCCATGACGACCACAAGTGCCTCGGCCATCCCGGAACGGCGGAAGGTCGACAGCGCGTGGGCCAGGTGGTGCGGTGTGTAGAACAGCTTGTCATCGGGTAGATCCCAGCCGAACTCTGCTTTCAGCCAGTGTCGGATGAGCTGGCGGGTGTACCTGGTGGGCGCGCCGTTGTTCTCCGTGTAGAGCTGGTTGAGCACCATGTCCATATGGTCCTCGGGAAAGTAGTACCCAACGGCGTCGACATCGGCTGGTGCGACATTCGCGCTCTCCAGACAGGCCCGAACCGCGTTGATCGGGAATTTCGTGGTCTTCTTGATCCGGTTGAGCCTTTCCTCCTCCACTGCCGCGACCAGCACACCGTCCTTGATCAGGCAGGCCGAGGCATCATGGAGGAAGACCTCCCGCATGCGATACACCAGATCGGTATCCGCGGCGGAGAAGTTTCCGTTCAAGCCAAGCACCAGCATGGTGTCCACCGGACCAATCAGAATCGACGGAGTTTCGACGATGATCGCCGGATCAGCGTAGCCAGTGTGGGTTGACCGGTAGGAGTGGCTGAGTTCCACTTCCCGCCCATTCCCGGTCACACCAGCGTGGATCTCGATTCGGTAAGAGCTTCCAGCAGGGGGACGATGTCGTCGACCTGCGGCAGTGCGAGCAGTTCACGCTGGGCGTGCCGGACGCGTGCGGTTATCGCCGGGGTGGCAAGAACTTCCCGGCAGGCGGTCGCGACGTCTTCGGCCTGGTGACTGGTGACCCGCAGGCCGAGTCCGAGTTCGGAAACCCGAACCGCGTTCTCGAGCTGGTCGCCGAACAGCGGCGTGACCACCATCGGTACACCCGCGCGCATGGCCTCTCGGATGCTGTTGTATCCGCCGTGGGTGACGAACAGCTGGACGCACTGCAACAGCGAGGTCTGCGGTACCCGGTCCACCAGGTGGACGTGGTCGGCGGTCCGGACGTCGTTCACCCGCAGTCCACCGGTCGACACGATGGCCACACAGTCCACTTCGGCCAGAGCGAGCGCCATCACCCGCAGCGCCGCGTGCGGGTCGACGGGCAGCGACGCGTCGACCCCGCTGTCCCGCAGTGCCGCTACCGCGGGGAGAGCGGAACCGATCGCCCCGTACACCAGCGGCCGGCTCGGGTCCAGGTCGGCGATCCAGGCCGGCAGCGCCGCGAAGCGGCCCACCGTCTCCGGTTGCTGATAGGCGAGCGCCGGGGGCAGCTGGTGCATCGCGAACGAGTACCTCGGCGGCACCGAGTCGATCCGGCCGTGTCGGTAGATCGCGAGCGGGTCGTGCTGGGTGGGCAGCCCCAATGCCATCCGCCTGTCGTTCAGCAGCGGTGCCAGCCCGGCCGGGTCGAAGGTGTTGGCGGCACCCGAGGGCGTCGAGACGTGCGGGAGGCCCAGCGCCTCGCCGACCAGGCAGGCGGACAGTTCCATTCCGTCCCGCAGCAGCAGATGGGGGGCGAACTCGTCCGCGACCGAGCACAGTGCATCGAAGGACCGTTCGATGAGCGGGCCGCCCGCCATCACCTTGATCAGCTGGTCATGGTCGGGATCGGCGATGCCACCCGGCGCGGAGAACTCCCCGCTGCGGACCAGATCTCCCCAGATCACCGTCTGGTCGGGCAGCACGCCGGTCACCGCGACACCGGCCGCGGTGAACTCCGCGACCAGTTGCGGCATACAGGCCACCAGCACGTCGTGTCCGGCCCGGTTCAGCGCGCAGGCCAACGGAATCATTTCCCGCGCATGGGAGTGCATACCCGTCACGCTGCAGAGCACCCGCACAGTGGTCTCCTATCGACTCGACAGTGCCATTCCGAGCGCAGTGCGTTGAGCTGGAGCACGGCCCGCGATGAGGGAACTGGAATGGTGGTATGCCAGCAGGGCGGAGTTTTGCCCGCGCGACAGCTCCAGCCACTCCGCCGCCCGTTGGTGTTTGTCGGCACGGACCGCCTGGGGGATCGTCAGGTAGGCGACGTCCCGGATCAACGCATGGCGGAACTCGTAACTGGCCGAGTTCGGATCCAGCCGTCGGGTCCGGACGAGCAGATCGTGGCGTTCCAGGTACTCCAGCGCGCCGGAGACCTCCCGCGCGGCTCGTCCGCCCACTGCCATGACCCCGGCTTCGCAGACGTCCTCCCTGAGCACAGCGGCATCGAGCAGCGCGGCTTTGGCTTCAGCGGGCAGGCTGTCGAGCCGGGATACCACGACACGGTGGACCAACGGTGGCACCGGCAAGCCGATGTCGCAGAGCCTTACCCACTCCTCGGGCATCTTCTCCCGGAGCATGCGGGCGTACTCGACGGCGAACAGTGGATTCCCGCCGATGTGCGAGATCACCGCGTGGAACGCGTCGGTGACCGGCTGCCCACACAACGAAGCCAGCAGCTGGGTGGCGTGGTCGTCGGACAGCGGATCCAGGGTGATGGTGTTGGCGCCCGCTTTGCCACCGCCCCAGGCCGGCCGGCGATCGAGTAATTCGGTACGCGCGGTGATGATGACCAGCAGAGGGAAGGAACCCGCGTTGGCGGTGACGTAGTCGACGAAGTCGAGGAGAAGGTCCTCGGCGAGGTGCAGGTCCTCGACCACCAGGACCAGCGGTCCCTCTCGGCTCGCCTCCTCGAGAAACTGCCGCCAGGCAGGAAAGGACTCCCGGGAGAGGTTCTGATTTCCTCCGGTGCCGCCGAGACCGAGCAGGGCGCGCAGGTGCGACAGCATCCAGGTCGATCTGGTCCCGGCGTCGACCAGCCGGGTGACGGCCTCGGCCAGTTTCCCCTCGATCCTGCCGACCGGGTCCAGCTCGTGGACTCCGGCGTAGGACTTCACCCCATCGGCAAGGGCGGCCAACGTGCAGTGACCGCCGAAGCGCGAGGTGCGGCCGATGACGAATCGGGTCGATCCGCAGCGGCCCGTGACCGCCCGTTCGAACTCGGCGACCAACCTGCTCTTGCCGATGCCAGGCTCTCCCAACATGGTGACCAGATGCGGACGTGATCGGCGACCGACCCGCTCCAGCACCGCGAACAGCATGTCGAGTTCGCGATCCCGGTTGACGAACGGCACCGCCCACCGGGGGTGTATCCGCCTCGGCAGGACCGCCGCCGCCAGCGAGCCCTTGACCGGGTCGTGGACGCCGTCGTAGGCGATCACGGAGTCGCTGGCCCTCCTGGTTTCCAGGCAGGCGCGCACCTCGTTGGGCGGGACCTGGGTGAGCAGGCGCAAGCACCGGTCGAGCACCGTGCCCGTGACCATCGGCGGCTCGTGTCCGTTGTCCTCGCACCGCCGCACCAGTGCGTCGCCGGTCGTCACCGCCACCGTGACGGTGAGCGGTGTCGTATCGGACGACTGCGGTTCACGAGAGCCGAGTCGGTCGCGAATGGCCATCGCCGCCCGTACCGACCGGGCCGCATCGTCCTCGCGACTTCGCGTGGAGCCGAACAGCGCCAGCCACAGCGGGCCGATGGCGCCCCCGATGATCCCGCCGAGCCGCATCGCCTCCTGACGAACCGTGGCCGCCACATGTTGCAGCACGACATCCACGTCTTCGGGACCGGCGTCATCGACATCACGGTCGAACCGGGTCATCACGACGACCACGCTGATCCGCTTGAGTTCGGCCGCGGCATATCCGATCTCCTGCTCTTGCGCGGCCGCCGTGCTCTCCTCTGGTGAACTCAGGGGAAGGTCCTGGGGGGATCCGACTTCCCGAGCGGCCGGCACTGAGCGGAGGGGATGCCGCGCCGGCGTCAGCACCAGTTCCTGGTTGAGGATCTCCCGCTCCAGCTCCTGGAGTTCCCGGCCGGGATCGAGCCCGAGCTCCTCGATGAGCCGCATCCGAGTGCGGCGGTACACGCCGAGCGCATCAGCCTGGCGACCACAGTGATACAGCGCGCGCATCAGCTGACCGCACAACCGTTCCCGCAACGGCTCGGCTTCGACCCACGTCTCCAACTCATTCAGCACCTCGCCATACCGGCCGCACGCGAACTCGGCCTCGACGTAGTCCTCGAGAGCGGCCAGCCGCGCGTTCCGCACGGTCGTCAGCTCCGTCCAGTCCACCCCCAGCTCGACGAGGTCGGCAAGGACCGGGCCACGCCACAGCGCCAACGCGTCGTGCAGGGTGAGCGCGGCCCGCTGCCACGAACCGGCGGCCATGTCGGCCCGGCCGTTGTGCACCATGGTGTGAAACCGATTGAGATCGACGGAGTCCGACGGCGCCCGGAGCAGATATCCCGGAGCGTGCGTCAGCAGAACCGGGGAGTCGGAGTCGCACTCGTTCGGTGAGATGATCCCGCGCAGGCCGGAGATGGCGTTCTGCAGCATTTTCCGGCCGGTGTTGGGCATGTCGACCGGCCAGAGTGCCTTCAACAACTTGCTGGTGGCGACCACGCCGTTGACGTGTAGAAGCAGAAACCCCAGTGCGGCACGCTGTTTGCTCCCATTCACAACCAACGGTCGGCCGTTGTCGACAACTTCCAACGGCCCCAACAGCTGAAATTGCATAAATTCTCCCAGTGTCGGAATCGGCGGTTTGTCGTGACAGGGCGGTGTCATCTCATGGGTGAGTCCACCTCTCCGATCTGCAGGCGCCACAGGGATGCGTACACGCCGTCGCGCTCCAGCAGTTCCTGGTGCGTTCCCTCCTCGGCCAGCACTCCACCCTTGTCCATCACATAGATTCGATCGGCATGACGGATCGTGGACAACCGATGCGCGATGACGACGAGCGTCCTGTCCCTGGCGAACTCCTTGAGGGCGCTTTGAATGGCCGCTTCCGTCTCGTTGTCCACCGCGGATGTTGCCTCATCGAGGACCAGGATCGGCGCGCTCTTCACGATGGCGCGAGCCAACGAGATGCGTTGTTTCTGTCCACCGGACAACGCGACGCCACGCTCTCCGATCATCGTGTCGTACCGCGCGGGCAACGCCTCGACGAAATCCTCGGCCGCGGCCAGCCGCGATGCGGTCACCACCCGCTCGTGGTCGGCGCCGAAAGTGCCGTACCTGATGTTGTCCCCGATCGTCCCGTCGAACAGGAAAGCATCCTGTGCCACGAAACCGATCGCGGTGCGCAGGTCCCGCAGTTTCAGGTCGCGGACATCCTGGCCGTCGAGGAGCACGCGTCCGGAATCCGCGTGCTGGAAGCGCATCAGGAGCTTGGCGATGGTCGTCTTGCCCGATCCCGTCGCGCCGACGATTCCGGTGACCTGCCCTGGGGCGATGCGCAGGGACAGGTTCTCCAGGACAGGAGGACGGTCGGGATAGGCGAAGGTCACCGCATCGAGCACCATCTCGCCCCGAACCCCTTGCACATCCAGGCGCTGACCCTCCGCGACGGGCTCGACCGGGAGATCGCGCAGGTGGACGACTCGTTGCAGCGCGGACACGGTCTGCTGGTACTGGTCGACGGTGGCACCGAGCCTTGGTAGCTTCCAGAGAACCTGCTGGGGCAGGCCGACCAGGGGGTTGAAGACCTCGAACCGGAGCCTGCCGCCCAACACCGCGCGACCACCGAGCAGCAGGATGCCCGCCAGTGACACCGTGGCGCACACTCGTACGGTCTCCGTGTAGGTGGTGGTACTCCGGTCGATTCGGTTGTTGCTGTCGCGGTACTCCGCGCTGAGGCGGCGAATACGTTCGATTTCGTAGTCCTCGGCACAGAAGCTTTTGATCGTCGCGCTCGCGGCGAGGTTGTTCATCAGCTGGCTGTTCAACGCCGACTCGTTCGCACCGGCGGCGACGTAGTACGGAGCCACGTGATCGTGGTAATAGAACGACAGCCAGGTGACGATCGGCACCGGCAGGAAGGCGATCCAGGCGATCTGCGGCGCTAATATCACGAACACCGGGATGAGGATGAGGAAGCTGGTGGCCAGTTGCAGCACCTCGTTGGCGGAGGATGACAGGAAGCTGCCCAACTGATTGATATCGTCGGTCAGCAGCCTGGCCATCCTGGTGGTCCGCTCGTCGTCCAGGTGTCGGAGTTCAAGTCGTTGCGTGTGCGGATACATCTTGGTTCGCCACTCATGGCGTACGGCCTGTGCGAGACTTCGCCACTGCATGCCCGCGCTGTAGGAAAGAGCTGCGACGGTGAGGCACACCAGGCCGGCCGCTACGGCCAGGAACAAGATCTGGGTGTTGGGGTTGCTCAGTCCCAAGCTCATGAGCAGGGTGCTCTCGCCCTGGACGAGCACCAGGACGATCCAGCCGACGAAAATGAGCAGCAGCATGTCCATGACCTGGCCGAGAACCGAGAGAATCGACGCCAGGTAGAACTTCCGCCGATGTGACCCGACGATCGTCAGCAGCGGGTTCTGTATCGAGGCGGGTGGTGCCTGCGGGTCCCGCCTGAGGCGGCTGGATTTTCGCCACGCCCGACGGAAGACGATCCCGGTGGCCACGAGGACGGCACCGAAGCTGACCAGCGGTGTGGGCAGTGCCAATGCCAGGACCGCTGCCGAACCGCCGGCGACAATCAGTGACGGAGTCCTGCTGCGTCCGTGTCGGTGCTGGCGTCCTGGGCTGGTAGCGACCATGGCCTGCCCGCGCTTCCCCTGCGGTTCGGGTGCCGTGACCAGGCGTACCGCTCGGGAGACGGCTCCCAGGACGAGTTCAGTGACCTGCTCTGCGCTCAGTGTGGGGTCGTGGCGGATCAGCAGCCGGCCGGTGACCGGGTTCGCGTGCGCCTCCTGCACGCCCCGCGATTCCCGCAATCCAGCCGCCAGCGGTTCGGCGAGCCGAGGCCGCCCGCGTAGCACATCGATGTCCCAACGCTGACGTCCAGGAATGACCGACCTCGGTCGTGCACTGAGTTTTTCACGCTGGTGTCTTTCACGCTGGCGTCCTTCGCGCTGGCGCACCATTGTTGAATGCATGGGTCACAGTCACCGATTTCGAGATATGGGCGACCGTGGGGGCCGCTGAAACGTCGTCAACTCTTCCGCTGCCGTGAATGCGACTTTCGTTGCGTCAGTCGCAGTAAAAGCAGCATCCAGGGCACCCCGCTGAGCCGGTGCGGCCACGACCGAGCAGATCAAGAACGGACAACGTGGACGGTATCATTCGGTATCCTTCGCTGTGTAAATTTCTTGGGTCTAGGCTGGTTTGACTGTGGTTTGGACCATACCGTTCTCCCCCTTTTGCTCCGACGTGTTCAATGTGGTCGGGCAGCAAAAATTTCGTGAGCTTGAGTTGACAGCTTGCGTTCGCAGTGATCGTGCTGACTCCCTCAAGCTAGTCGGTGTGGTAGGGGTGGTCAAGGAGGTAGATAATCTTCATCTGTCCGTGTTGTTGTCCTTGGTATTTCCATCACCGTATTGGTGGGTGCCGCCCGGATTTGTAGATATCGTTCTGATTTCCGGCATCCTTTGCGGTGATGACATTGCCCCGTTGGGAGGACCGGTTTCTGTATCCGGTCGCTCTCGGTTATCCCATGCTCGCGCCCAGATCGGCTTCGGAGGTGATCCACCTGTCCGACGCGGACCAATGGCCGCAACGGCTCGGTGAGTGCCGTCGTGGCCACTGCGGTGATAAGCACTCGGGCACCGAGGTATCTGCCTTCCTTTGCCGGCAATCGCGTTCGAGAGCCTGCCTGATCACCTCAGGCCCACTCCACGGCTCTCAGCGATTTTCTTGCGGGCCAGGGTGATGCCGTCGGCCATGACGAGCATGGACATCTCGACCCGGTCGTCCTTACCCAGCACGGTGTTGAG
>JBOHHD010000580.1:0-1610 GCA_050700515.1 Pseudonocardiaceae bacterium | reverse complement strand
GATCGGGCCGCCTCGCGCCGCAACCGGCGCTGGATCTCCGCCACCGTCACCACTGACGCCAGCACCTGGCGCGGCATCTGCCCGAGACGATGCGCGGCACCCGACGGACTCCTCATCATCGTGCCCTGCCGCCCGGTTTCTCCCTTCAGGACCGGATCGTGGCCGCGTTGGCCGGCTATGACTTCGGCACCCTGTTCCGCGAGGTCCGCGCCCACACCGGCTGGTCCCAGCAGACCCTGGGCAAGCTGCCTGGCGACCATCCAGGCCGAGGCCCATGCCGCCCAGGGTGACGCGGCGGCCTGCGACCACGCGCTGGGTCAGGCCGTCGAGCACTTCAGCCGCATCGACCCGGCGAACCGAACACCGTGGGGCGCGTTCCTCGATGAAACCAGCCTCGCCGCCAAGCAGGGCAGCGCGCACTACGCGCTGGCCATCACCGGCCGCGACTCACGCGCCGCAAACCGGGCGGTGCCGTTGCTGCGTCAAGCCGTAGACCAGTACGGTCCCGGCTACGCCCGACTCCGGGGGTCTTCGCTGGCCCAGCTCGCCGGATCCCACGCACTGGCCGGAAACGTCGGCACCGCCGTCACCCTCGGCCACCAGGCCGTCGACGCCGTCTCGGCGCTGTCCTCCCCCCTGACCTACGACCAACTCCAAGTCCTGAACACCGCGCTGAAACCCCTGCACACCAGCCCCGGAGTCGCCGACCTCCGCGCCCGCCTCACCGCCACCGCCGCCTAGTCCGGTGGACAGCCCGACTGGTCGGTCGCCGGGAGTCGGCAGGACTCCACTCAACCGGCAACCGACCAGGTCAAGGGGGTAGGCGACTAATCCGGCATGATCAGCTATCCCTGCCCGAGCGGTGCCGAGCTGTACGGCGAATCCTGCGGCAACGTGCGGACCTTTCCGGATTGTGTGCTCAACTGGGCTGACTCTTTACTCCTGCGGCGCTTGGGCATGGCTCTCCGGGAAGTCGGTCAGGGTCGGCAGCGCCATCACCCGTGCGGGGCTCGGCCGCCGCGCGCAGAAACCGGTAACGTTGCTGACCGGCCTCGGTCAGCCGGACCGCCCGGCAATCCCACAGCATGTCGCCGTCGCCGGTGACGGCCAGCCGGCCCAGGATCAGCTGATCCACGATGCGGGCCAGATGATCGGGCAGCAGAAAGCCGTTGTCGAGGTAATGCCCCGCCATCGTGGTCACCTCATCCGCAGCGATGCGGGTGAGCGCGGCCAGCTCGAAGGCCGGCATCCGATCCGCACTGACGCTCATGTTCCTCATCGACCGCCCTCCTCGTGGGGACCGTGGCGCGGAGGGACAGGGGGAGGGTCGCCGTCGCGCCACGATCGGTAGTGATCAGATCGGAGGTCGGGGGGCTGCTCAACATCAACACTGACTGGCGAACTGCATCAGTGATACCCACCCTGGCGCAGCCGATCACCGGGTGATAAATCCACCGTGCGCAACGGCCTCACTACGGTGAGCCGAGCACGCTGGCGAAGCGTCGGCGCCACCGAAGGGGGTACCCGAGTGAGCACCATCGGAGAAGTCAGTTGCCCGGAGTGCGGAGCGGGGCTGCGCCGTGGCCAGCGCGCGGGCACGAGGTGTGACC
>JBOHHD010000579.1:0-2102 GCA_050700515.1 Pseudonocardiaceae bacterium | reverse complement strand
GCCGATGACGACTCCGAGTCCGACGGCAAGAAGGGTGATGGTGGCCTGGCCGACACCGGTGCTGACATCGCGCCTCTGCTGGCTGGTGCATTCCTGCTGATCGGGATGGGCGCGCTGACTGTGGCGGGCACCCGTAGGCGAGTGGGCAAGCACAGCAACATCTGAGTAACAACCACGGCGGGGGTCGGCGATCATTCGCCGGCCCCCGTCGGCATGTCCAGAACCAGAACCCTTAGGATCGGCGCCCTGATGACTACCTTGCTCACCCGGCTGCGTGCGCGGCCGATCCCCTCCCTGATCGCCATCGTTGCGCTGGTGCTAGCGGCCGGGTTCGGCGTGATAGCCGTGCTGACCTGGCTGCCGGATGACGCCCCGGCAAGCACCGGTAACCGCGAAGAGATTGTCAACACCGCGGGCGGATACCGCCTTGAAGTACCCGGTTCCTGGTCAACCACACAGGACGGGCGCACCACAGTGGTGAAGAGCCCAGAGGGAAACACTGTGCTCACCGTCGGCCTGGGTCGCACCGGACCGTTGCCGGTAGCCGCCACCCTGTTCTTCCAGCAGGTGGGCAGCCAGTACGACAAGACTGAGGTGTTCGCCCCAGAGGGTAAGAAGATCGGTGATCTGCCTGCACTCATCTATGCCGGGGTCGGCGACAATGACAAGGGTGTCCGGATCCGCTTCCTGGCCATCACCGTCGAGAACAATCCCACCAATTACGGCATCACGGTGTTCACCGAAGTCGGCTCTGATCCCCAGGCTGTCCTGCCCCAGGTCAGCGGAATCGTCGACTCCTTCCGGGAACTACCGGCTTGAGCGGAGCGGTCCGACGTGCCGCCGTTGACGGCCACCACTACCGCGGTGACGTTGTCCCGGCCCCCGGAGTCCAGGGCGAACCGGGTCAGCCTGCTGGCGGCACTCAGGGGGCTGTCTGCCTCCCGTACCACGGCAGCCAGTTCCTCGGAGTTCCACAGGTAGCTCCACAGCCCGTCACTACACAGCAGAAAGATGCCGCTACCGTGGGTCTCCAGGGTCGCGACCTGAGCCGGTTCACGGTCGGCCGCGTCGCCCAGCCAGCGCCACAGTGCTCCGGTGCGGCCGTCACCGTAGGCCTCATGTGGAGTCTGTCTGCCGTTGCGGACGGCATGACCGGCCCAGCTGTCGTCAGTGGTCAAGCACTGCGAGGGGGGCCTACCCTGCTCCGCCAACCAGTAGGCCCGGCTGTCCCCGATCCAGCCGACGGTGGTCCGCCCGCCACTGACCACCGCAGACACGAACGTGCACGCCGGAGCGGTGCCGCCCTCATCAGACCGGTGCAGGGCGGCCACCGCGGTGGCGGCTTCGGCTGCCGCCTGGCGGGTAGCGGTGACGGGATCGGCTCGGTCGAGCACCGCCGCGGCCAACACATCGACCGCCACGTCGACCGCTGCCCGGGACGCCTCGTGTGGTCGGTGGGAAACCGAGACACCATCAGCCACGGCGACCACCATGGTGTCGTCCGTGATCCGGCGCAGCGCCATCGCGTCCTCATTGCGGGTGCGCCGCAGTCCGGGGTCACTGATCCCAGCAGCGGCTCCCAGGTCTGTCAGCACCCGGGCGCGCGCTGGAACCTGCGATTCCGGCTGCGCGACTCGATACATCAGCACGTTCGCTCCCCCAGATAGCGTCCGACTCCTCCGTGGTCCCTGCTCATGTCTAGCGGGCAACAGGATCCACAGATGAGTTAATTCATGGCACCGACAGGCGAACCTTGGTGGGCGCGGTGTCCTCGCCGCGAGCCGGTCCGGCCGGTAACCGAGTGTCGCAGTCGGTGTTGACAGCTGGGGGAGCCTCGACACCCATGGGGTGCCCCCTGAACCGCTCACTTGATCGCCATACGATCGACCATCTCTCCGGGCCGCCGCACGCTCCGGGCCTCGGCCTGAGTGGTGCCCGCGGCGGGTGTCGCAGCCCAGCGGATCGGTGATCCGCGGTCCACGACACCCGCCATCCCGGCCACATCCCCCATCGGCCGCCGGCATCGACGCTCCGCCTACCAAGTGGGCCTACCAAGTGGCCTCGGAGGTCGATTGGTTGAAGCCTCTCACGCGGGAATGGAT
>JBOHHD010000578.1:0-14307 GCA_050700515.1 Pseudonocardiaceae bacterium | reverse complement strand
CCAGGGGGCCGAACGGCTCGGCACCGGCCTGTCCGGCGACGAGGTGGTCAACACCTACGACATGCGCTCGGCGGGTAGTCGGGCGACCGAACAGGACGGCACCCAGGTGTGGTTGCGGGTCGTGCTGTCGGTCCCCGACTACCAACCCGCCTGTCGCTGGGACGGCAACATCGACGCGAACACGATCACCGGCGTTCCCAAACCCCGCGTCCTGCGGTGGGCCGACTGGCACGACACCACCACCTACCAGGGCGGCAACATGCTGCTGCGCGGCGAAATCATGACCCTCGCACCGGGGACCGCGATCGCCCCGGAGGGTTCACTCCAACACGACCCCACCCTGCCCCCAGCGTGGTGGAACACCCTCACCCACGCCCTGAGCGCACTGGCCGCCCATCCCCTCCCCGACCACGAGCCCGTGAACACCGTCGACTACCTCATCAACAACACCCGCGCCCACTTCGATATCGAGATCGACCCGACCGTGTTCGACCAGGTGAGCTGGACGACCGCACACAACGATCTCCATTGGGGCAACCTGACCGGCCCCGAACTATGCATCCTCGACTGGGAAACCTGGGGCCGCGCACCCGCCGGCTACGACGCCAGCACCCTGCTGTGCGCCAGCCTCCACCACCGGCCCACCGCCACCCGCATCCGCGAGACCTTTCACCCCGTACTCGACAACCACAGCGGCCGCATCGCCCTGCTCAGCGCAGTCTGCCGATACCTCGCCCTCCCGAACGAACCCGAAGAACCACTACGCAAACTCGGCACCGACACCATCACCACACTCAGTGAATACATAGCGCACCCAGCCCACAGCACCAGCAGACGACATTGAGGCACCCCTAACTACAACGTGCGAGCGAGCACAGCCAAATGTCTCCATTCATTGGGTCGCGGTGCCCGTGGAGCTCTCCGACGGTGCCACCGCAGTCAGCCGGGCCGAGCAGATCCAGCTCCCGGACAGCCCAGAACCGACCCGAGTATCACTGGATGGACATGGCACGCGCCGGGGCAATGGCGTGGCGCGAAGGCCTTGTTCACGATCTAGTCGCCAACTATCGTAAGTCTACGACTTGAGGAGGGTAGCGATGGCGTTACGTAGGGTGGCTGGGGACGAGCTGTGCAAGGACGGGTACACCTGCCAGGGGGTGTGGGTGGATGACGATCCGGACGTCGAGGACGTGGTGATCGTTGGAGATGATCTCGACCCGTCGCCGGTACCGCTGGGCACCGGCGAGCGGGCTGTCCGCATCAGGCGCCGGATCGTGCAGAGCGCGAACCTGTAGGGAGGCGCGATGGAGATCGCTGAGCTCGCGCGGATCGTCGACGGGGCACAGCTGTCCGCATTTCGGTTGGAGACGTTGCCCCAATACCTCGTCCCCCAGGAGAGGGACGAGTTCGCCGCGTGGCGATCCGGGCGTCTTGTCGCCTTGCCCACCCCCGAGACCAACCCATGGCTGGCTCATGTGGCTGCCCGGGCGAGCAGCGGGGTCCGGTGGTCTCGGGTCCATGTTCTGGATCACCCGTTGAGCGAGTACTGCCGGTATGAGATCTGGGGTTACGCGGCCAACCAGGCCGCTGGCGAGCAGATCTATCTCGCGGACCGAGGTACGCATCCGGACCTGGAATCGCTGCGCGAGGACTTCTGGCTTGTCGACGACGCCGTGGCGGTCCGGATGATCTACGCCGCGCAGGGGCGATTCGAACGGCCCGAACTGGTCGAGAACGTACGGCCATACGTCGCGATGCGGGACATCGCGTTCCGCCACGCTGAACCACTCGATGAGTATGTGGCCCGACGAGGCCGTGAGCTCACCGCACGATCCGTATGACGGAAGACGAAGACCGCCGCCGCGCGGCTGGGTTGCTGGCAGGGTTGCGGACCGACGCCGGTCTCTCGACCACGCAACTGGCGGGTCTGCTCGGCTGGTCGCAGTCCAAGGTGAGTAAGACAGAGCTGGGGCGGACCACACCGGCGCCGGAGGATGTGGACGCCTGGGCTCGGGCCACGGGCGCCTCGTCCACCACTCGCGAGGAGTTACGGGCCCTCGCGCAGCGAGCGGCGACTCGGTTGACGGCATGGCGGCGCGAGCTGGCGCCGGGCCGACGCCGAATGCAGCAGGACATTCAGCGGTTCGAGGCCGCAGCGTCGGTGGTGCGGGTGTTCTCCCCGGACGTGGTCGTCGGACTGGCGCAGACCCCGGCCTACACCGGAGCAATGTTGCGTCTCGGTCGCGACGTGGACCTTACGGAGGACGCCGAGAAAGTCGTTGCCGCCCGGCTCGCACGCCAGGCCGTGCTCGACGAAAAGCACAAGAAGTTCCTTTTCGTGATGGGAGAGACCGTGCTGTGGCGGCGTCTGATCTCCCCAGAGCAGATGAGCAACCAAATCCAGCAACTACGCCAGCTCGCGACACGGCCCAATGTCGACCTGGCCATTATTCGTTTCACGAGCGAAGAGCACACACACCAGTACCACGGTTTCGCGGTGCTCGGCGATCCGGATGCCGACGATGAAGCGCTCGTACTCGCCGAAACCGTGACCCGCGGTCTGACCGTCCGGAGCACCGACGAGGTCCGGCAGTACATCGAGCACTTCAACACCCTGCGTACGGGCGCAGTCGATGGCATCGAGCTGGATCTGTTCCTCCAGGAGGTTTCCGCACGATGGGCGGGAAGTTGACGCATGAATATACCTAGTCGCCTGCTGGTAGCAGTCGCCGACTTGCATGAGAGACCTGGAAGCCGCACGGCCGGTCAGGCCATCTCTTCCGGAGGTAAAGCAGGCCGATCCGGCGCGCATATGAGGCTGGGCTCAAACCACAACGTCCAATAACGAGAAGGAAAGAAGGTCATGGCGATGAACTCGTTTCGGCTCAGTACTGAGCCGCTCATGGATGTTACCGATAAACTGTCAGGCCCTAGGCCGCCGGCTACCGCAAAAATTTGCGAAAAAGCAAAGCCAGGTGCTCGCCCGTTCGGTCTACGGTACGCCGTCTCACCCATCCGAGCGGGAGAGCACAGCAAGACGTATTACACAATCACCGAGACCGAGGCCACGGAGATCAGCAGAGACGGTGTGGTAGAGACCGTAACCGATCGCAACGACAAGGAAAAAGAGGACTGAGCAGCGGAAATAAGCCAGGGAAGGAGCTGGCGTGATCATCATCCTCAGTGGCGCCCATGACCCGACTGCGGATCGGGTCGAGTATGAACTGACGCGCCGCTCGGCCCCCTACTCGCGGCTCGACCTATCCGATTTCCCACAACGGGTCACCGCCAGCGCTTACTTGGATGATTCGGGACGCTGGTTCGGCCAGATTCGACATGATGACGGATGGTCGGCGGCGTGGGAAGACATCACCGCTGTCTACTATAGGCGTCCGAGCAATTTCGATCCCGCGCCCAGCCTGACAGACGCAGAACGGCGCTTCGCGATCGCCGAGGCCCGCGGTGGCTTCGGTGGTGTGCTCGCCTCCCTCGATACACGATGGGTGAACCATCCGTTCCGGGTAGCCGACGCTGAATTCAAACCGGTACAACTGGCCACGGGCAGAGAGTGCGGATTTACCGTCCCGCCAACCGTCATCACCAACAATGGGCCTAGTGCGCATGGTTTCGCAAGAACCCGGCCACCGAAGGTATTATACAAGCCTCTCGGCGGTGGATTCCACCGCGGCAACAATCACAAGCTGGCTCTCATCTACGCTACACTCGTGGCTGCGGAATCATTTGACGACGCCGAGATCGCCGCCACTGCGCATACCTTTCAGTCATTTGTCGACAAAGCCCACGACGTCCGTGTCACGGTGGCAGGTCCCTGCGTGTTCGGCACAGCGATCCACTCCACCAGCGAAGCCGGCCGAGTCGATTGGCGCTCGGACTACGACTCACTCATCTATACAGAGATCCCGGTTCCAAACTCGATCAAGAAAAGTATAATTCACTATCTGCGTCGTTTCGACCTACTGTATGGAGCCTTCGATTTCAGTGTCGACAAAAACGACCATTGGTGGTTCCTGGAATGCAATCCCAATGGGCAGTGGGGATTCATCGCCGAGGCCACTGGTATGCCGATCGCCTCAGCCATCGCCGACCTGCTGACCGGAGACTCTATCCCGTGACCACCATCCCCTCGACTGAATGGCGTGAGTATCTCGCCAATATGATCGCCGACCTGAAACATACCGGCGCGTTGACCGATCCCCGGTGGATCGACACGTTCGGGGCCATACCCCGCCACGTGTTCACCCCTCACCTCGTCGAGCCAGATCAAACGATCTCCGACGACGACACCGAGGAGCAACGCCACGCCTGGCTGTCCCGCGTTTACCGGGACGAATCCCTCGTCACCACCACTGCCCACCATCCCAGTTTGCAAGTCGAGGTGCCCACCAGTTCCTCCACCCGACCCGGACTGATGGCACGCATGCTCGAACTACTCAACCTGCACGACGGGATGCGGGTGCTCGAGATCGGCACCGGCACCGGCTACAACGCGGGTCTGCTCACCCATCGCCTCGGTGATTCCCAGGTCACCAGCATCGACATCAATCCCATGCTGGTCGAGCACGCCCGGCACGTACTGCACAGTCTGGGCTTGTCGCCGCACCTTGTGACTGGGGACGGGGAGGCCGGTGTTCCCGACCGAGCCCCGTTCGACCGGATTGTCGCCACGTGCGCCGTCCCGCAGATCCCGCTCACGTGGATCACTCAACTCGCTCCCGGCGGGACCCTGCTGGTCAATGTGCGCGGGGAGATCGCCGGCGGAACGCTCTGCCTCTTGACCAAGGACCTCAACGGCGACGATGAACTGATCGGCTCCTTCATCGACGTCGCGGGTCACTTCATGTGGGCCCGACCCGATACCGTCCGAGCTCTGCCCTACGACATCCGCCCCACCTCTGAACGTGACCAAGCCCGCACCATCATCAACCCCGAGACCGTCGCCGCCCTGGCCCAGGACATCACCGATCCCCGTTTCCGGTTCCTCACCCAATTCCACATACCCGGAATCCGCACCCTCACCACCACCGCCCCCGACCCGCCCGCAAGCATCCACGCCGAAGCCACTGACGGATCATGGGCAACAGCACACCCGACCGGACAGATCAGCCAAGGCGGTACACGCCGCCTGTGGGACAGCCTCCGCGCCGCACACATCTTGTGGCGCGATCTCGGTCAGCCCGCACCCACCCGTTTCGGAATCGTCGCCAATCCGACAACACAATTCGCCTATCTCGATCACGACCACAACTGGATCCGCTGGCCCCTACTGCTACTGTAAACGAGGAGAAAGAGTGCCCTAGCAGGCGTATGGTGCTCAGCACATGCGCCATCGCCGGGGTTCCTTCATGATTTGGTCGGTGGCTTGTGATCCCCTGGTAAGTTGCCCAGCCACACGAGCCGGTCGTCGAAGCCGCCGCACTGCTGTCGCTTGTCCAGGGCAATCGCCAGCAACTCCTCGGGACCGACGCCGTGCAGCGCCGCGGCGGCGAAGCAGACCTCGACGAGATCCGCCAACTCGGCGACGTCCCCGGAACCCAGGTACTCCGCAAGCTCTTCTTTCAGCTTCGCGCGCACGTACCCGCCGTAGTCCTGCGGTGATGCGGTCTCGACGACGGGGATAAGCCCCTCCCGCCGGATGATCTCCGGAATTCGATCCCGGACCAGCTTCCCCCGCATGCTCGTACCATCCACCATGCCGGCGGAGGTTAGCAGTCGGGTTCTCCCGCTCAGTCCGGCGCGACCGTCGATCGCCGGAGCGCGGCGCGACCGGCAGTGAACCGGCCAGCGCTACCCGTCGCCGCGAACACGACAGCTTTACGTTGAGCTGCTCAGCTGCGACGTGATCGGCTTGCCCAAGAGCGGGCTGGGAGGAAAGCGGCCAACAGCAACAGGATCAGCATGACGGCGATCAACACTGGACGGTAATCGACGGCCAAGGTGTCCTTGTACCACTGCACATCTTCGGCTGATAGCGCGCCGGTCGCGGTCTCTATGCGATTTTCGGCATAGACCAAATAGGTCCAGACTCGCATCGCGAAATAGGCTGCCACGGACCACAGCAAGAGGATCCTTCGCGTTCCGCTCCGCCAGCCGAAAAACACAATCGCCGGTATGACGAAGAGTTCCATCAAGGAGTTGGATATGATGAAGTACGGAAGTGTGGGAAACATCAGTGCCGACAGTGTTTCGTAGGTTGTCGAGGGTTCATTCAGCGCTCCACCGATGAGCAGGCTGGCCATGATGCCACCGCAGAGCAGGAATGCCGTTGCAATGACTCCGACGAACACCAGGGCATCCTCGACCTTGGCGTTCCATCCTTGATGTCGGCCCACCCGCGCAGCTATGAACCCGAGAAGAAGTGCCCACCCCAACCCGACGGCTGCACCAATCGGTACGCCGACCGCACCGAGCCCGGTGGACCGGAGTGACAGGGCGTACACAATCACGGTGAATGGAATGGCGACCATGTACGGGCCGGCTCGCCAGCTGTGTTTCGTCTCCGCGATGGATAAACTACTCATGCTTGATCTCTCCGTTCTGATTGCGCAGCGATAGGTGATGCTTGTGTTCTGGCGGTGATATCGGTGATATTCATTCACGGCTTCTCGTGCACGGTTCCGCTCAACGATTCGCCATGGACGGCTGTGCCCGCTTCAGGGCAATCACCGATACCTACCCTGGTCCCGGTCCCTGACTGGCCGACGGACGGATCCATCCGCGTGCTCGGCAGCGACTCCTGCGCGCGACACGCCAGGTGACGTGGCCGCGACCTAGATGTGGGCCGCGGTGAGGAGTTGTTCGGCGGCGGTGATGACTTCGGACGTGGTGATGCGCAGCAAGCCGGGGTCGGGGCGGTCGGCGAAGGTGTCGTCGGTGGTGCCTGCCCACAGCGCGATGTGCTGGGGGCGCTGCGGCGGCGGGCCCCAGTGCCGGGGTGAGACGGGGCCGAAGAGCACCACCGACGGCGTGCCGTAGGCGGTGGCGAGGTGCGCGATGCCGGTGTCCCCGCACACCACCAGGGACGCCTCGGCGACCAGGGCGGCGAGCTGGGACAAGGTCGTGGCGCCGGCAAGCACCCAGGAATCAGGCAGCCCGGCGGCGGCAGCCACCTGACCGGCGAGCGGGCGTTGCGCCGAGCTGCCGGTGACCACCACGGGGAGACCCGATGCGACCAGCCGACGGGCCACCTCGGCGTACCGGTCGGGGGGCCAGTGGCGGGCGGCGAACCCGCAGCCGGGGTGCACCACCACCGCACCCGGGGCCGGACTGCGTGTCGGTGGACAGGCCAGACCCAGATTCGCCGGGTCAGCGGGAATGTCGAAGTGTTCGAGCAGCCGGCACCACCGGTGTACCTCGTGCACGTCGGCGTTCCATCCGACGCCGTCCACTCCGGGTCCGGCGTGGGTGAGCAGGACGGCAGGCCGCAGCGCCCGCAGCGCGTCGGTGCTCTGCGGTCCCCGCCCGTGCAGGTTCACCGCAACGGCCGGGGACGGGCAGGTGAGCGGACCCAGCCGCGCGGTGGGTAGCAGGTCATCGACCGCTGTGGTGAGCATGGCCAGCTCGCGCAGCGGTTCCGGCGCGGCGAGCACCATCCGGTGCTGCGGGTAGGCGGCCCGCAAGCCCCGGAGCGCCGGGACCGCCGTCAGCAGGTCGCCGAGCCCCAGCGCGCGCAGCACGAGCACCGAAGGAGGGCTCACGGCCAGGACGATTCCTCCGAGGAGCAGACCACCATCTCCCGCAGCTGGCAGCCCGGTGGCTGGCGCAGCGCGTGCACCACGGCCGCCGCCACGTCCTCGGGGCGGTTGAGCTTGGCGTCCGGCGGGGGCTTGTACTGCTCGTCGCGGCCGTCGAAGAAGGCGGTGTGCATGCCGCCGGGGATCAGCAGCGTCACCCCGATCCGGCCGGCGGTCTCCGCGGCCAGCGCTCGGGTGAATCCGATCACGCCGAACTTGGCCGCGCAGTAGGCCGTCGCGTCGGGCACCGCCTTGAGCCCGAGGGTGGACGAACAGGTCACCACAGTGCCCCCGGACTGCTCCAGGTAGGGCAGCGCGACGCGCACCACCCGAGCGGTGCCGAGCAGGTTGACCTGGACCACGCGTTCCCAGTCGTCGGCGGGCACGTCACCGAAGGGGCCGCAGCAATCGATCCCGGCGGCGGTGAACACCGCGTCCAGCCGACCACCCCCGACCGCCACCAGTTCCCGGACGGCGTTCTCCGTGGCGACCCGGTCGGTCAGGTCCGCCTGCACGTAGTCCACCGTGCCGGTCGGGGTGGCGCGATCGAGGACCAGCGGATGGCCCCCTTCGGCCAGCACGGCCTCGACGGTGGCCGCGCCGAGGCCCGAGGCACCCCCGGTGATCAGCACAGTGCCCAGCGGTTTCATGGGTTCTCCTTCCGGTGGCTGACCAGTTCGCCCCGCGCCGCGGCCACGAGCCGGCTGGTCGAGTAGCCCTCGACCACGGGGATGATCACGGTTTGCCCGCCGTAGCGGGCGACGAGTGGTGCCTCCGGCAGATCAGCGACGGCGTAGTCACCACCCTTGACCCAGACGTCCGGTCGCAGGATCTCCAGCAGCGCAAGGGGGGTGTCCTCGTCGAACACGGTCACCGCGTCGACCGGCTCCAGCGCCTGGAGCAGGGCGATCCGGTCGGTTGCGGGCACGATCGGCCGGCCGGGGCCCTTGCGCCGGCGCACCGACTCGTCGGAGTTGAGGCACACCACCAGGCAGTCACCCAGCGCGCGGGCCCGTCGGAGCAGGGTGAGGTGGCCGGGGTGCAACAGATCGAAGCAACCACCGGTGGCCACCAGGCGGCCCCCGAGGTGGCGCACCTGGGCCGCGAGCTCCAGCGCGGACCGGCGATCGGGCCGGATCCGCGGGCGTCCGGTGGGCCGGGCCTCGACCGAGGCGGCGCCACCATCGGCGACGAACTGCGAGGCGACCCGGACCGCGATCGGGACCGCGTCGCTGACCGAGCTGCGTTCGAGCAGCGCGCCGGTGACCGCGGCGGCGAAGGCGTCGCCCGCACCGCAGGTGTCCCGATCGGGAGGCACGGGGACATCGGGGAGGTCGGGCACCGGCACGGCCCGCGACTCCTGGGCCGTGGCCAGCAGGGCGCCCTGTGCCCCACGCGTCATCACCAGGGCGTCGCACTTCCATCGCTCGCGCAGCGCTTCGGCAGCCGTCGCACCGGTGCCGGCGGTGGGGACCGCCCCGGTCACCTCCGCCTCATTCGGGGTCGCCAGGCGGCAGCCCGGTATCGGCAGCGCACCGCAGGGGTGGGGGTCCCACACCACGGGCACCCGGCCGGCCAGTTCGGCGAGCGCGGCACGGATGGTGGGATCGGCGCCGACATCGCGCCCGTAGTCGGACACCAGCACCGCGCCGGCAGCACCCAGCGCGCGGGACACGCCGTCCCCGGGCGGCGCACCACCGGCCCGGCCATTGCCCGAATCGACCCGCAGCAACGATCGGCCCCGGGCGCGGATCCTGGTCTTGCACACCGTCGCGCCCCGCAGCGGCATCCGTACCAGCTCGACGTGCGCGTCCAACAGATCGACGAGCAGCCGGGCCGCCGCGTCGGTACCGAGCGCGGTGACCAGGACGACCTGGTGGCCGGCCCGGGCCGCGAGCAGCGCCGCCAGACCCGCTCCGCCGGGACGTGGGCGCTGGGTTCGCAGATCGACCACGGGAACCGGGGCGTCCGGGCAGAGCCGGTCCACGGTGCCCTCGACGTCGCAGTCGAGCAGGGTGTCGCCGATCACCACCAGCCGGGAGCGGCTCATCGCGGCTGCGTGGGCCGGACCACGCCCAGTGCCTCGTCGACCGCGGCGCACACCGCGTGCACGATGGCCAGGTGGATCTCCTGCACGGTCGCCACACTGGGGGCGTGCACCGCGATTGCATCGTCACAGATCGCCGCCAGCGTGTTGGGGGCCGGGCCGGTCAGCGCCCACGCGATCATGCCGACCTCGTGCGCGGCCTTGACAGCGGTGACGACATTGCGGCTGGTTCCGCTGACCGACAGGGTGATGAGCACGTCACCGGGGCGCCCGTGCGCGAACACCTGGCGGGCGAAGGTCTCGTGCCCGCCGTAGTCGTTGCCGATCGCGGTGAACGCGGAGGTGTCGGCGTGCAGGGCGATCGCCGACAGCGGGCGCCGATCATGCAGGAATCGGCCGACGAGTTCACCGGTGAGGTGCTGAGCCTCGGCGGCACTGCCCCCATTCCCGCAGGCCAGCAGCCGCCCACCGGCATCCAGCACGTTGGCGAGATGGCGGCCCCACCTCTCGGTCTGCGGGCCGGCGATCTCGTCCATACCGGCCAAGGCGACGCGCAAGGCCGCGAAATGCGCACGACTCACGATCGGCCTCCCTTCGCGGCGGCAAGGGGGTCGGCGACCCCGGCCAGCACCTGGCGGTAGAGCAACTCCGTTTCGTCCCCGATGCGGTCCCAGCCGTAGCGGGAGCGGGCCCGCTGTGCTGCGGCGATGCCCATCGCGGCGAGTCGGGCGGGATCGGCCAGCAGTTCCCGCAGCCGTTGGGCCAACGCCGCCACGTCGCGCGGGGGGACCAGGGCGCCCGTGCGGCCATCGACGACGGTGTCGAGGTGCCCACCGACGGCCGTGGCGACGACCGGAACGCCGCACGCCATCGCCTCCAGGGGCACCATCCCGAACGGTTCGTACCACGGCGCGCTGACCACCACGTCCGCCGAGCGCAGCAATGCGGGCACCTGCTCCCGGGGAATGGGGCCGATCAAATGCACGCGATCACCGACGCCGCACGCCTGCGCGATCGCGACCAGCCTCGCCAGCTCGGCGTCCGCGGCACTGTCCCCGCCGCCGGCGATGATCAGCTCCGCGCCGAGGACCTGGGCCAACGCGCGAATCGTGGTCTCGACTCCCTTGCGCTCGACCAGTCGCCCCAGGGACAGGATGCGGTGCCGGCCGTTGCGCTGCGCTCGGGGGCCGCGCGGGGTGAACCGGTGCAGGTCGACCCCGCAGGGCACCACGGCCATCCGCTCGGCGGCCACTCCGAGGTCCGCGAGTTCGGCGGCCTCGTCGGAGCACGTCGCGATGATCAGGGCGGCGTCGCGGGCCAATCCCGCTTCCAGGCGCAGCCGGCTCCGGGGGCTGGGGTCCGCCGCGCCCTGATGGCGCCGCTTGACCGCGCCCAGCGCATGGAAGGTTTGCAGCACCGGAACGGCGAGACCGCGCGCGCCGCAGTGCGCGGCCAGCCCGCTCATCCAGAAATGCGCATGCACGACGTCGGGTGGCTGGTCCTGCCATCGGTGGGCCAGATGATCGCCGAACTGGGGCATCCAGGGCAGCAGCTCGTCCTTGGGCAACGGGGTGGGCGGTCCGGCCGGTACGTGCTCCACCGTCACCCCGGGCGCGGCTCGGACCCGATCGGGCAGCTCGGGGTCGTCCCGGCGGGTATGCACCCGCACGTGGTGGCCCCGCTTGCCCAAGGCCCGGGCGAGCTCGGCGACATGCACGTTCTGCCCACCCGAGTCGACCCCGGCGATCGCCGCGAGCGGACTCGCGTGCTCGGAGACCAGGTCTATCCTCATCGCACCATCTCCTTCAGCAGCCGCTCCCAGTCGGCGAGAAACCGGTCCAGTGAGTAGGCCGCGCGGACGGCGGCTCTGGCGGCCCTGCCGACGTGGCGGGCGTAGCCGGGATCGGCGATGAAGGTCCGCAGCCCCTCGGCGAGCAGATCGACCCGGGTGGCGACCACTCCGGCCGGCGGGGGCACCGCCGCCACGACCTCGGTGGTGGCCAGCGCGACCACCGGCATGCCCAGGTGCATGGCCTCCAGCAGGGACAGCCCGAGCGAGGTCCAGCGGACCGGGTGCAGATACACCCGGCGGCGGGCGAGCTCGGTGTGCATCCGGGCCTGGGGCAGATCCTCGAAGGTCGCGATCCGGTCATGGGGGGGCAATTCCGCGACGCCCATGCCGAAGACGTCCAGCGGTGCCTGCGCCGCGAATCGGGGCAGCAGGTCGGTACCGGTGACCCGTCCCCGGCGGACCGGTTCGTTGATCACCACCCCGGCGCGGGGAAGTTCTCCGGTGTAGCGGTGACCGGGGTCGGGGATGCCGTGCTCGATCACCAGGGTCGGCGCGCGGCCGCAGTCCCAGAACAACTCGTTGAACGGGGTGACGTGCACGACGGGGATGTCGCAGCGTTCGGCCAGGGGATGCCGGGAGTGCGGCACGTCGCCGCGCGGAGCGTTGTGCTCGACGTAGACGGCAGGCACATCCCGCCCCAGCCGGCGGCCGAGCCACTGCTCGGCCAGGTCCAGTTCGTGCGGACGTTGCAGCACGACGACGTCGACGTGCTCGTGGGCCAGCGCCTGCGGGGTCACCTCCAGCGCGTTGGCCGGCCAGGGGAAGGTCCGGGCGCGGCCCCGACCGTCCGCGCCGCGCTGCGGGGTCACCGGCACCAGGTAGGTGTGCGGCCCGTGCACGAACGCGGTACTCCAGGAACCGTGGACATGCCAGTGCAGCACTCTCATACCGCCACCCCGAGCAGCGCGCCGACCGCCGCGACGACGTCGGCCGGACGCACCCCGGCCAGGCAGGGATGACCGGGAACGGGACAGTGCCGCGCGCGGGTGTCGCGGCAGGGGCCGTGCTGATCCCCGTGGATCACCGTCGGCACGCCGTAGGGTGCCCACCGCGCGGCGGGCACCACGGGGGCGAACAACGACACCACGGGCGTGCCCACCGCAGCGGCCAGGTGGGCGGGGCCGGTGTTCCCGGCGACGACCACGCGAGCCCCGTCGAGCACGGCGGCCAGGGTGGGCAGGTCGGTACGACCGCCGAGATCGACGCCGGTGGTGGCGGCGACCTGGGCGGTCAGGCGCCGTTCGCCGGGCCCACCGGTGACGAGCACCCGGTGCCCGGCCTCGGCCAGGGCCCGCACGGCGTGGGCACAGTGCTCGGCGGGCCATTCCCGGGCGGGAACCGAAGCGCCCGGGTGAACCACGACGTAGCCGGGGCCTCCGGTCAGCTCGTCGACGTCCGGCAGCGGCCGGCGCACCGCCAGGCGCCCCTCGTCGCCGGGCGGCAGCGGATAGCCGGCGGCCCGGGCGAGCCCCAACCCTCGCTCGGCCTCCGGGGGGTCCCCCTCCACGCGGTGGCGCAGGTCGAGCAGCGAGCCGGGGTAGTCCTCGCTGATCGCGCCGATCCAGCCGACCCCTGCCAGCCGCAGCAGCAGGGCCAGGGGCAGCGGAGATTGATGAAACGAGGTGAGCAGCAGGGCCGCGCGCGGCGCGGCTGCGCACACGGCCTCGTGCAGCGTGGCGACGTGCGCGGGGGTGACCGGGTCGGGATCGGGGTCGATCCACGGCGCGCACCACTCGATCATCCGGTCGACCCCGGGCAGCAGTTCGGCGGCCGCGCGCCCGTGCGGCCCCACCAGCAGCACCACCTCAGCGGCGTGTGCGGCGACCGCCCGGACCGCCGGTCCGGCCAGCAGCACGTCCCCGGCGTTGTCCAGGCGGGCGATGAGCACGGTGCCGGTCATCGCGGCCGCTCCCCCACCCGGGCCGGTGCGTCCGGAGCCATTCCGGACAGCGCGAGCTCGACGGCGGCACCGAGGTCCGGCGCCACCTCGGCGGCAGCGCGAATCTCCGCGGGCCTGGTCCGGGCAGTGGGTACCAGGATGCCCCGGGCCCCGGCCGCCGCGGCGGCGGCGATGTCGGCCCCGATGTCCCCGATGACCACACAGCGCTCGGCGGGCACGCCCAGCTGGGTGGCAGCGGCCTTCACCAGACCGGGCGCTGGTTTGCGGCAGCCGCAGCCGTCATCGTCGCCGTGCAGGCAGACGCACCACACCGCGAACGGGCCCAGCAGCTCCGAGATCCGGGCATTGACCTGCCCGAGCTGATCGAGGCTGATCAGCCCGCGGGCCACACCGGACTGATTGCTCACCACGCCGACCGGGATGCCGAGCTCCCGTAGCCGGTCCAAGGCCTGCTTCGCCCCCGGTACCGGGGCCACAGCGGCGGGATCGGTGTTGTAGGGCACGTCGTGGACCAGCGTGTCGTCCCGGTCGAACAGCACCGCGGCGGGCACGGGAACGGCCGGCGACACCTGCCACCAGCGCAGCTCACCGGCGAGCCGGTGCCAGCAGGCCACCGGGGGGATGGCGATGCTGGTGGCCACCATCGTGGTGATCTCGGCCGCGCCGCGCGGGCCGGGCAGGATCCGGTGCAGCGCGAACTGCATGGTCAGCCAGGCCCAGGCGAGCGCCGCCGCGCCCGCCACGGCCCGACGCCACC
>JBOHHD010000577.1:0-6050 GCA_050700515.1 Pseudonocardiaceae bacterium | reverse complement strand
GCTCGATTCAGACTTCGACCGCTTGACTACATACGGCTACCGAACAACAACAATAAGTGATCTTGGATTGGCCCTGGACACGACCTGGACAGAAGTGTTTGACAGGGAAAGGAACTGTCCGCGAAGCAAGTACCAGTCCTGGTAGCGGTGGCGACCTGCCACCTGGGTACCGAGTGCGGTGAATACCGGCAACACAACCTGCTCGATCGCCTCTTCCAGCGCTGAGTCGTGCTGTTCCGCCCGCTGGTGAACGGTCTCCAACCAGGAGATCACCGCTTCGATGACGGCGCGACTCTGCGTGGACAGCACACCGAGCTTGCGGACTTCGCCCAGGCATCGCACGGCCAGCAAGGTATGTTTCGGCAGCTCGTCGGGGCGGAGAAACCGCCGCGAGTCGGCGGCGAGCAGGTGGTCGATGACCTGACCGGCGAACCGTTCCGGAAGCATGCCAGTGATCAGGAGGAGAACCTCCTGTCAGGCCGGGTCCGGCCAGCGCCGGCCGAACACATCGGTGATGAGCTGCTTTTCGGTGAGCTCTCGTGCGTGGAACTGCTTGACGATGTCCGCGGCAGCCAGGTATTCCAGAAATGCGCGGTGAACAAATCCGTACACCCCGACACCGAAACGACTGAGGATGAAATTGCGCTCCCGGAACTGTTCGAGCATGGCCTTCGCGGCCGGCTTGGCCCGGTCGAGGTGGGGCATGCCCTGGTCGACGCGGGTGTCGCGCAGGTGCTTGCTGGGATCCCAGTGCTCCACCAGCACGTCAACGGCATGTTCGTACACCCTGCGACGTTCTCGGGGCAGTTCCCGGCGCCGGCCGATGATCGACAAGATGGGCGGCGGCATGGGGTTGCCCGCCAGCTTCCGCACCGCTGTCGAGTCGGCGACCACAGCCAGCAGCCGCTCCCCCAACCGGGTTGCTTCCCCTGGGTTGTGCGGGCAGGCGAGCTGATACCACCGGCGGACGAACTCCTCGATCTGGTGCTGGTCGAGGTCCTGGAGCATGAAGTGGGCGAAGCCGGTGGCGTCCAGCACCGGCAGCCACCCCCCAGCACCTGCAACACCGGTTGCGCCGGACGTTCCCGGTACGTCTGCCGGACGGTCGCCAGCGCCTCGGGGGCCACCCCGTCCGGCAGGTCGCCCTTGCCCAGCTCACCGGCCTCGACCAGGCGGCGGATCAGTTCCTTGGGCAGCTCCACCGGTGACGGATCAGCCCGCACCGCCTGGGCGATGAACACCTCCTGCAGCCCGATCGCATGAACGCCTTGACCGTCTCCCAGCGCGGTCGCTTGCTCTGCCCGTTCAGCAGGTTCCCCCAGGCCGACTTGGCTACCTCGTGGCCTTCGCGCTTGGCGTGTTCCGCGATATTGACCAAGCTCGGGTTTCCGGCCTGCACCCGGAGCCAGCACAATTCCGCATGCCGTGGCCTGCCCTGCTGGCCAGCCTGGATGCTGCTCACCGCACCATTCGCTTCCTGCCGGCTCGTCCACTTCCACATTTCCAGAGCACGCCGGATCTGGACGCCTCGGCCACAACGGTGGTTCTCGTCGTTCCCGCACCAGCTGAGGAGACCACCTGATGTCGTCCGAGATCGGCACGCTCGCCCCCACCGTCTGAGCCTGGCTACCGGCGGCCACTGTCGGGCTACGGTTTGCCACCGCGCTGCTCGGTTTCTGCTTGGCCGCCGACCAGGTCAGCCAGCGCCTGTGCCGCCAACGACACCGGTGATCAAGCGCAGGGAGGTACGTCCCACCGCGGTCCGAGAACCACTCGACCCGCCGGCTCACGCTCGCTGTGCAGGGAGGGCGCCACCCGGTCCGGGTACTGATCACGATCTACTACGGGGGCGCCCGGGGGAACGTCATGGTCGGTTTGGGCAGGCGCTGGGCGTTAGGGGAGCGGCATCAGATCACGGACCGACCATCGCGTCAGCCGCCTCCTCCAGCGTTTGACCGTCACCGGGGTCCACGCAGGCGAGTGCGAGGGCAAGCACCGCGGTGCCCAGCAGCGAATGCCGTCGGCTCTCGCCCTCGCGATTGAACCCTAAAGTCGCGTGGTCGCCCACCATCCGAAGAGCGAGGCCATCGGCGACGGCACTGAGCAAGATCGTAAAATCGTTCAATGACAATCCCGGCCGCAGTTTCAGGCCGTGGGTACGGAAGAACCCCGCGTAGACAGCACCCCAAGCCTTGGTGTTCTCTCGGTAGAACCTCGTGATCGCGTCGCCCACTACCGGATCGCGGTCGGCGAAAGCGGCGAAGAGGAACAGGAACCGCATGGCCGGCGCTTTGGTCAGCAGCCGAAGATCCTGATACGTCACGTAGTGGACGACGCTTGACAGCCGGCCGCTGCCGACCCCGTCCGCAGCCTACTTGGCCAAGTCGGTGCGCGCATCCCATTGGCAGTCCCGTAGCGAGTAGAGGATCAGGTCCCCGAGGTAATCCGAAAACGGATCCCAGCGATCCCGGAACGTGCCGTCATTGCCCTTGAGAGAGCATTCCGGACCGTTGGCGACTTCGGCGATAACTTTGCCGCGACTCAGCCACCTAAAGGTCCGTGACTCGAGCCGATCATTGCCGGCGGACTCGACGAAGAGGTGGCCTTCGAGGAGCCTGACTCCGGCCTCGAGGTATACTCTGGTTAAAGCATTATTAGCTTGCAAGGGCTTGCGGTTGATGTAACGCAATACGTGGACCAGATCATCGTCCATTTCGCCCTCCTTCTCTTCCGGCGCCGTGTGACGCCGTTCACTCCGATCCGCTCAGGCTGCCATCCTCGCGGTGGAACCGGTCCTCCGGACCGGGAGGTTGTCCTGGTCGGGTCGTCCCGGTCGGGCGTAGCGCTATCCGGCCACGCCGGGGCTTACTACAGCTTCATCAGACAGCGCGACCTCACAATCGCTGGTCAGCGCCCTGACGGCCCCGGATTTCGTTTGACCCGACATCGGCGAGGAGTTCACCTGATGTTTTCGGCGATCAACACTCTCGCATACAGAATCTGGACCTGGCTGCCGGAAGCCGCCGCGAGCCTGCAGTTGGCCACCACGCTCATCGGCTTCTGCCTCACCTTCGGCGCGACAATCCAACGGCTGCGCCGCCGGCACCGTTACCCTCAAGCTGGACCTGGACACCGGAAGGCGTCTCGCAGCGCTGCTCGCTGCCGCCGGTGGCAGCGATGCTGTCGACGTCGACCTCGCCTGGCCGGCCCGCACCGACGAGCAAGTGTTGATCAGCGACCCCGGCGACCTGGGCCGGCTCCATGACGCAATCGTCGACGCGGCCCGGCAACCGGGCAGGGCGTCGACTACTACGGTGAGTACCAGACCGTTGGCGTCAGATCTGATCGGTGCACAAAGGAGGTCCCCCGCGATGAGCGAAGCGGGTCAAGCACTCGACAACCTGCTCAGCGAGAGCCGGGCGTTTCCCCCGAGCGCGGAGTTCGCCGCGCGGGCGAACGCCACCGAGGCGCTCTACGACGAGGCCGAGGCCGACCGCGAGGCGTTCTGGGCGCGGCAGGCCCGCCTGCTGCACTGGGACACCGACTTCGAGCGGGTGCTCGACTGGTCCAACGCGCCGTTCGCCAAGTGGTTCGTCGGCGGCAAGCTCAATGTCGCCTACAACTGCGTCGACCGGCACGTCGAGGCCGGCCACGGGGACCAGGTCGCCTTCCACTGGGAGGGCGAGCCCGGCGACACCCGCACCATCACCTACGCCGCCCTGCAGCGCGAGGTCTCGAAGACGGCCAACGCATTGCTCACGCTGGGGCTGCACGCCGGGGATCGGGTGGCCATCCAGCTGCCGATGATCCCCGAAGCGATCTTCGCGATGCTCGCCTGCGCCCGCCTCGGCCTGCCGCACAGCGTGGTATTCGGCGGCTTCTCGGCCGCGGCGCTGCGCAGCCGGGTCAACGACGCCGCCGCCAAGCTGGTGATCACCGCTGACGGCCAGTTCCGGCGCGGCAAGGCGGTCCCCTTGAAGGCCAATACCGACGAAGCGCTCACCGAAACCCCCTCAGTGCGTCACGTCCTCGTGGTCAAGCGAACCGAGATCGACATCGACTGGGCCGAGGGGCGCGACCTGTGGTGGCACGAGCTGGTGGATGCCCAGTCCGACCGGCACGAGCCCGAGGCGTTCGACGCCGAGCACCCGCTGTTCATCCTCTACACCTCCGGAACCACCGGGCGGCCCAAGGGAATCCTGCACACCTCCGGTGGCTACCTCACCCAGTGCGCCTACACCCACCACGTGGTGTTCGACGGCAAACCCGACCGCGACGTCTACTGGTGCACGGCCGATATCGGCTGGGTGACCGGGCACAGCTACATCGTCTACGGTCCGCTGGCCAACCGGGCGACGTCGGTGCTGTACGAGGGCACCCCGAACACCCCGCACGAGGGCCGCCACTGGGAGATCGTGGCGCGCTACGGCGTCACGACCTACTACACCGCACCGACATTGATCCGCACCTTCATGAAGTGGGGCAAGCAGATCCCGGAGAAATTCGACCTGTCCTCGCTGCGGTTGCTGGGCTCGGTCGGGGAACCGATCAATCCCGAGGCCTGGATGTGGTACCGGGAGAACATCGGCGGGCAGCATTGCCCGATCGTGGACACCTGGTGGCAGACCGAGACCGGTGGAATCATGATCGCGCCGCTGCCCGGCGTCACGGCCACCAAGCCGGGTTCGGCGATGCGTCCACTGCCCGGAATGAGCGCCACCATTGTCAACGGGGAAGGCACTCCGGTCGGCCGCGGTCAGGGCGGCTATCTGGTACTGGACAAGCCGTGGCCGGGCATGCTGCGCACCGTCTGGGGCGATGACGAGCGGTTTCTGGAGACCTACTGGTCCCGCTTCGCCGAGCAGGGCTACTACTTCGCCGGGGACGGCGCGAAATATGACGACGACGGGGCGATCTGGCTGCTCGGTCGGGTGGACGACATCATGCTCATTTCCGGGCACAACATCTCCACCACCGAGGTGGAGTCCGCATTGGTGTCGCATCCGACGGTGGCCGAGGCGGCCGTGGTCGGCGCGTCGGACCCGACCACCGGGCAGGGCATCGTCGCTTTCGTGATCCTGCGCGGTAACGTCGCCGCGGACGCCGAGGACGCGGCGCGGGGCGAAGAAATGATCAAGGCATTGCGCGAGCACGTGGCCACCCAGATCGGCGCGATCGCCAAGCCTCGCCAGATCATGATCGTCGCCGATCTGCCGAAAACCCGATCCGGCAAGATCATGCGACGACTGCTGCGCGACATCGCGGAGAACCGGGAGATCGGCGATGTGACCACATTGGCCGACTCCACGGTGATGGACATGATTTCCGCCGGGATGAAATCCGGCACCGAGGATTGACGATGCCTGAGGCGCTACCGGTGAACAGCTTGGTCTCGATCCCCGAAGCCGAGCTGCGGTGGCGTTTCTCCCGGGCGAGCGGGCCGGGCGGCCAGGGCGTGAACACCACCGATTCGCGAGTCGAGCTGGTCTTCGATGTCCACGCCAGCAGTGCATTCACCGACCGCGAACGGGCCCGCGTGCTGCAGCGGCTTTCCGGGCGGATGGTCGAGGGGGTGCTGACCGTGGTGGCCTCCGAACACCGCTCCCAGCTGCGCAACCGGGACGCCGCCCGAATTCGGCTCGCCGCGCTGCTGCGGGCGGCGCTGGCTCCCGATCCCCCGAGGCGCCGACCGACTCGCCCGTCCCGCGCCGCCCGAGAACGTCGGCTGGGTGACAAACATCGCCGGACGCTCATCAAGCGGTTGCGCCGACCGAACAAGGGCCGGCCGAACGACGAGTGAACCGCACCGCGATGCGGCCCGCCACAATCAATGACGATTTCATGTGGCCTCGACGTATTCAGGCGAGGCGACGGACACTCATCACTGCACGTGGACTATACGGTTACTTCGGGGTGCGCTGGCTCGGGTGGGAGGCATTGTCGTCATGAGGGAGCGGGTTGGGGTTGGGGTGGTGGCGTTTGATCCGATTTCGCGGGCGGGGATCGTGAGTCAGTTGCGGTTTCGGCCGGAGGTGCGGGTGGTGGAGGGG
>JBOHHD010000576.1:0-3282 GCA_050700515.1 Pseudonocardiaceae bacterium | reverse complement strand
AATCCATCCAGTCCTTCACCGAGATAACGATCCCGCCGTTTCCGTACTGTCGGCGGCGACGTCGTCAAGTCTTTCGCGACCTCGGTGGCGCTCAGACCCTTGGCCAACGCCAACACGATCTGAGCCCGAAATCCCACATTCGACGGAACCGAAGCCTTCCGCGTCAGCGATGCCAGACTCATTCGTTCATCATCGGTCAGTTCCACAGGGGGCGATTAGCACATACCGCATTATCCCACAATTTCCACGAAAAAGATACTTCAGTTACGCGGTACTAGCGCACCGATTGCTGCTGTGTGGCTCATTTCCGATAGGTGGCGAGGCCGACGGCGTGGCGGGGGCTGTCGGCCGGGGTGGGTGGGTCGGGTAGGGGGTTGCCGTGGTGGTCGAGGATGGTCCAGCCGCCGAGGGTGATGACGGGGATGGTGCCGCGTCGTTTGGCCAGGGCGATCTCGGAGAGGGTGCCCCAGGAGCCGCCGATGGCGATCACGGCGTCGGCGGACCAGACGATGACGGCGTTACGGGCCTCGCCCAGGTTGGTCGCGATCACCGCGGAGAGGTTCGGGCAGGCGTCGTCGGGGTTCTCCCCGGGGCGGATGCCGATCACCAGGCCGTTCTCGGCGTGGGCGCCGGCCGCGACGGCGGCCATGACCCCGCTGCCCCCGCCACAGATGACCAGCGCACCGGCCCGGGCCAGCAGGCGTCCCACCTCATAGGCGTGGGCGCTGTCCTGCTCGGTGCAGTGGCGTGGCCCACAGACCGCGACCTGCACAGCCATGAGTGGATTCTCCCTGGTTCGCGGTATCAGGTGGTCTCTGGCTTCAGCCCGGGCGGTACGGGGGCGGGGTGGGTGGCGAATTCGGCCAGGTCATCGCGCAGCGCGGCCAGGGTACTGGAGGCCAGGTCGGTGCGCTGGCCCAACAAAGTGTGCAGGGACCGGGCCCGGCCGATGATCGGCACGGTGCGGTACTCCGCGTCGGTGGAGCACAGGATCGGGGCGAGGTGCTCCCCGACCGCCTCCAGCTCCTCCAGGCCCAGGTAAGCGAGCGCGAGGTCGAAGCGGGCGGCGGCGATGAACGGGGCGTTGGGTCGGGGCTCGACAGTGAATTCGTCCACCGCGGTACGCGCCAAGTCCACGGCGGCGTGCAGATGGTCGGTGCCACCGAGGGCGAAGTGGGCTTCACTGGCGTAGTACGCGGCCTTTCCGGCGGCAAAGGCAAGCACGCCGGGCTCATCGAGGGTGGGGTCGGTCGGTGCGGTCACGGCCAGCGCCAGTGCCCGGCTGACCTCATCGGTTCGGTGGCGGGCGGCGTTGATCCGGGCCTGCTGGCTGGCCAGTCGCAGCAGAGCAGTACCGCTGGCATCAGCTAGGGCCGACTCGATGAGTTGGGCGGCCTCGTCGTAACGTCCGGCCCAGTAGGCAACGTTGGACTGCACCCAACGGACGAAGGCCCGCAGCGGGGTGTGACCGGATACCTCGGCGCAATGCAGCGCGGTGCGGGCATGGGTATCGGCGGCATGCGGATGCCCCAAGTCAAAGGTGGCGTGCGCCAGCAGCGCACAGACCTGCCCAGCGACCTTATACAAGCCGATAGTGTGGCGAGGCTGCTGGCGTCCGGCGATCAGCATGAACACATCGTCGCGGGCACCAACCAGACGCGCGTACATGCCCGCAGGCGGCTCGATGAGATAGAGCTCGGCGATCTCGGCAATGTCGGCGGCCATTTGTTCGAGAACGCCGTCGTCGACGTTGGTGGTGATGGCGCTCCAGCGGCGGAATTGGGCGGATTCTTCGGCTGCCATGCGGACCTCCTCGCGGACCGGCACGCCTCGCGCATCGCAACCCACGATGCGTCGGCGGCTCCAGACCATCCCAGTGTCACCGTTGGTGCTCTCGATTGCACGGCTCGGGTGGGTTCGGCGGTCTGTAGTTTCGGGCTGCGTGGCCGGTAGTGCGGTGGGGTGGCCGGTGGTGAGCAGGCAGCGGTCGGCGGGGGTGAGGTGTTCGAGGTCGTCGGGATCGACGAGGGCGGCGGGGGTGCAGCCGTGGCCGTAGGTGGTGGCGAGGCGGGCGAGGTAGCGCAGGCTGGGGGCGTGGCCGCCGTGGGGCCAGTTCTCACATTCGCTGACCCGGTTGTGGGACAGTTTCGCGCCCGGGTGCAGGGTGTTGTAGTGCTGGGCCACTTTCCACTGGGGCCAGCCGAGGGCGTGACGCCAGGCCGCCCGGGGGCGCAGGCCGAAGCGTCGGGCCATTTCGGTGGCGATCTGGGTCATCGAGCAACCGTAACCACGCATTCGATCACGGGTCTGGTCGCGCTGGGCCTTGTCGGAGTTCTCCGCCTTCTGGTTCTGGGTCATCGCCCGCCCCCTTGCAGGTTATTTTCAGTACTGGATGTGGCGCGGACTGTAGCCCCTCTCGATGACCGAACGGAGCCTTGTTGATGTGTGTGGAGGGGATTTTTGTTTCCTTCTCGCCGTGGATGCCCAGCTCAGCGGGGGGTGGAGGGGTGGGAAAAAGTTCCTGTTCGCGGGCCGGTCGCTCTTTCGCGCTGGTCACCAATCTCAGGGTGACCCCGAGCGTCATCCCCCTTGTTGTGTCACCGGGTACGCCCCGTTGAACGCAGCGGTCGCCGGAGACCGGCCAGGACCAAGAACGTGAAGCTGGCCGAATGTTTGTCCCGCTTTCGGGTTGTTCACCCAGATCACCGGCCGGTGATCGGCAGAGCAACATTGCGGTCCTCCGCCCAACACCGCCGAGCGTGTTCGCCAGCACACTGATGGCCACCAGAGAGCAGCATCGCCTTTGCGATCGACAGTTGGTCACCGTGAGCGCAGAAAGGTCAGCGACGTGACAAACCCGAACTCCCGCCCCGACCGCCGACCAGCCGGTGGGACCGGAAAGCTCCGATGACCAACCCGGACCTGAGCGTCAACCAGCTCAGGCATCAGGAGCTGTGCGCGGTGTTGCGGGCGGCGTTGGTGGAGGCGGTGAGGGCCGGACGGCGCGCGGCCGACGGGATCGGCACCATCTCCGGCCGGGCACTCGCCACCCTCTACCTGATCCTGATGAGCCACCCGGTGGATCGGCGGGGGCGGTGCCGATCTTGTCGCCATCCGGGCACGGTGCACAGTCGGCGTCGGCGGCGCTGTCGGGTGTATTGGGAGGCCAGTGTGTGGCTGAGCCAGCCCGTCGAGTTCGTGCGCACTCAGCTCGCCCGCGAGCTGGGAGTGTCCGTCGCGCAGGCTCCGGCCGTCCCGGTCCCACCCTGCTCCCCTCAGGGC
>JBOHHD010000575.1:0-12319 GCA_050700515.1 Pseudonocardiaceae bacterium | reverse complement strand
ATGCCACTCACGGCTCCATCATCGTCGCCGCGCACGGCACCCGGGATTCAGCCGGGGTAGCGGTGGTGCGGGAGCTGGTCGCCGAATTGCGCGATCGGCTGCCCGGCAGGCCGGTGCTCCTCGCCTTTGTCGATGTGCTCGGTCCCGGGGTGGGTGAGGTGCTCGCCCGCGTACCCGGCCCGGTCACCGTCGTCCCGGCGTTCCTGACCTCCGGTTACCACGTGCGGACCGACGTGCCTCGGGAGGTGGCCGCGTCGGGGCGTCGGGACGTCACGGTCACCGCCGCCCTCGGGCCGGACCCCCTGCTGGTGGACGCCCTGGCCGACCGGTTGCGGATGGCCGGCTGGTACCGGGGCGACGCGGTGGTGCTGGCCGCTGCGGGCTCGTCGGATCCCCGGGCGGTGGCCGACGTACGCGCCGCCGCGGGCGTGCTCTCCGGCGTGGTCGGACGGCGGGTCCGGGTCGGCTTCCTCGCCACCGGAGCACCGCGGGTGGTGTCGCTGATCGCGGGCCTGCGGGCGGCCGGCGAGCGCCGGATCGCGGTCGCGTCGTGGTTGCTCGCCCCGGGACAGTTCCACCGCAGGCTCGCCGATGTCGGCGCCGACGTCGTGGCGGCGCCCCTGGGTCCGCATCCCGGAGTGATCGACCGGCTGGCCCAGCTCGCCGCCGCGAGCACAGCCCGGACGGACACCGCACCGGCCGTGACGTCCATCGCGGCTGTCGAAGCCCCCCGTCGCAGCTCCGCCGCATGAACCCGGTCGACGGCTGCGGAACTCACCCCTTAAGACCACCGTGTTGTGTACGCGTGACGTGCGGGCAGCGAGCACACTGGTCGGCGTGAGTCGGCCGTCCCCTCAGCACCTCCCGAGCACAGCTGGCGTCCGGCGCCGGATATCGTCCCAGGCCAGGCGGCGTGAGCTGCTCGAAGCGGCGCTGCGGGAGTTCAGCAGCCGGGGCTATTACCTGACCCAGATGGAGCATGTCGCCGCCACCGCGGGGGTGAGCAAGGCGCTGGTGTACCAGCATTTCGCGAGTAAGGAGGAGCTGTTCGCGGCGGTCACCGAGCAGGTCGTGGAGGACTTCATGGGACGGTTGCCCGAGGTGCTGGGCAAGGCCGGTGACGCCCTCGGTGCCTGGCGCGGCGTGGTCGGGCTGCTCTGCGACCTGGTGAGCGAGCGTCCGGAGGCTTGGGCGCTGGTCGCGCGGCACCTGGACAACCCCGAGCTCGGTGCGTCGCTGCGCACCCTGCGGGAACAGATCAACGAGGTCTTCGCGGTGGTCCTGGCCGGGTTCTACGCTCCCGAGCAGGGTGCCGCGATGCCCTCCGACGAAGAGGTGCTCAAGCAGGCACGGCTGACCGTCCCCTTGGTCGTCGGGGCGCTGCAGGGGCTGATGTCCTGGTGGCTGGAGCATCCGGAGGTCCCGCGAGCGAAGGTGGAGGGGCGGGCGGTGGACTTCGGGTGGCTGGGTTTGGATCGGATCCGCCGAGGTGAGTGGTTACCCGTTGCAAAGTGACTGACGAGTCAGTTACCTTGGGAGTGCCCGCTCGCCAAGGAGGCCACCGATGTCGATGACTACCGCCGCTGACGCGACGACCAGTTCCGTCCCCGACCGGGAGAGCACCGCGACGCGGCTGCTGCGGAGCTCGGCCAAGCACTCCTACGACCCGGCCGTCGAGATCGACTGGGACGCCCCCCTGGAGCCGGATCGCTACTTCATCGCCCCGCACCGCAGCTCCCTCTACGGCACCGCGCTGTGGGACCGGATGAGCGAGCAGCAGCGGATCGACCTGACCAAGCACGAGGTGGCCAGCCTCTACAGCATGGGCATCTGGTTCGAGACGATCCTCATGCAGATGCTCGTCCGGCACGTCTACGACCGCCCCAAGGGCAGCGCGCACGCCCGGTATGCCTGGACCGAGATCGCTGACGAATGCCGGCACTCGGTGATGTTCTCTCGCGCGGCGGAGAAGTTCGGCGGCCCGGAGTACGGCCCCGGCCGGTTCGTGCACCACCTCGGGCGGTTGTTCAAGACCATCTCCAACGGCACCCTGACCTTCGGCGCGACGATCTACGTCGAGGAAATCCTCGACGCATTGCAGCGCGAGCAGATGGCCGATGAATCACTGCAACCGATGGCGCAGAAAGTGTCGCGGATCCACGTCATCGAAGAGGCCCGGCACATTCGCTACGCCCGGGAGGAGACGCTTCGCCAATGGCCTCGGCTCGGCCGGCTGAGCCGGGCCTACAGTCGCGCCATCCTCGCCATCGTGGTCTATTTCGCCACCACCAGGTTGATCGACCCGAAGGTGTACGCCGCGGTCGGGCTGGACGTCGACGAGGCGGTCGCCGCGGCGGCCGCGAACCCGCACTGGCGCCAGACCAAGCAGTTCGCCGTCGTCAAGGTCCGCACATTCCTCACCGAGGTCGGGCTCGTCTCCGGACCGGGAAAGCTGCTCTGGCGCCGGGCCGGAGTGCTGTAAGAACCTGTTGGTAATCGCGTCGGACCGGTATCTGGCTTCGGACTGGCGGGAGTCCTTCCAGCTGTGGCGGCCGTCTTTGCTGAAGGTTCCACGGCTGGGTCCGTCGTTGACCGAAGCAGTTTCATGCGGCTGCGGGAGAGGTCGAAGCGGCTTACCGGTGATGGCTCGGCACCGGCGGTCCCTCCGCTGACCGCTGGCGGTTCACGGTGACTCCGGACGCCCAGCGGATCGAGCTGGGTTAGCGCGGTAGCGGCGCATCGGAACCCGGCCGCCGTCAGCGAGCACTCCTTCGGTCCGTAGCCGGGTCAATTGCTCGGCCGCCACGTGTGGGGCAGGAGTGCCGTCGGCGCGCAGCACCCGGTGCCAGGGCAGGTCGTGGCTGTCCTCGGCGAGGATCCGGCCCACCAGCCGGGCGCGTCCCGGCAGCCCGGCGCGGGCCGCGACGTCCCCATAGGCGAGTACCGCACCCGATGGGATGGCGGCCACCACGACCCGCACCCGCTCCCATTGCTCGTCATTCATCGCACACCATCGTCATTCATCGCAAACCCTCTTTCCCCTCCGCGAGTCGTCGGGGTGAGCGCGCATCAGCGTGATTGCATGCGGGCCGTGCCCGCTTTGGTCCGCCCGATAACCTCTCACGCCACCGCGGGGGAACCCGATGCCGATGCCCGCCGGGTGTTGGCGCACAGCGGCGGAACGTTGCGTGTGCTCGGTGGGCCGGGTACCGGTAAGACCACCCTCATCGTGCACACCGTTGCTCATCGGGTGCTGCACCGGGGGGTGGGTCCCGAGCAGGTGATGGTGCTGACCTCCAACCGTCGCGCGGCCATCGATCTGCGGGAACGCATCATCGAGCGGCTCGCGGCGCATGGTGTCACGCCCACCGTGCGGGAACCGCTGGTGCGCACGGTGCATTCCTATGCCTTCGCCCTGCTGCGCCTGCAGGCCTCCCGCGACGAACTGCCCCCACCTCGGCTGCTGTCGGGGCCTGAGCAGGACATGGTGGTCCGCGAGCTCCTGGCCGGTGACGTGGAGGCGGGAGCGCGCTACTGGCCGCGTCGGCTGCGCCCGGCGCTGGGCCTGCCCGCCTTCGCCGCCGAGCTGCGGGATCTGCTGCTGCGTGCCGCAGAACGTGGTCTGGGACCCGAGGACCTCATCGCACTGGGTCGGGCCCGCAAATGCGACGAGTGGGTGGCCGCCGGGCGGTTCTTCCGCACCTACGAGCAGGTGATGTTGCTGCGCGGGTCGGTGGGCACCGTCGCACCACAGGCCAGTGCCCCCGCCATGGACGCCGCCGGGCTGATCGCCGAGGCCCTGCTGGTGTTCGACACCGACGCCGAGGTGCTGCGCAGGGAGCGCAATCGAGTGCGTCACCTGATCGTCGACGACGCCCAGCACCTCGACCCCCAGCAGGCCCGGCTGATCACTCAGCTCGGCGCGGGAGCCGAGGAGCTCCTGTTGCTGGGAGACCCCGACCAGACGGTGTTCTCCTTCCGCGGTGCCGCTGCCGACCTGCTCACCACCGGCCAGGCGCCGGTGGTGCGGCTGCGGACCGATTACCGGATGGCGCCCGCGGTGCGAACGGCGGTATCCCGGCTGTCTGCCCGGTTGCCCGGCGCGCGTGCCGGCGGGCTGCGCGGTCCACAACTGCCCGACACGCCCGGGGAAGAGGACGACACGCCCGGAGAGGGGGTGGACATGTGCGGGGGTGAGGTGGGTGTTGAGGTGTTCGGTTCTGCGGCAGCCGAGGCGGCTTGGGTGGCCGACCGGCTGCGCCGGGCGCATCTGCTGGAGGGGGTGGCGTGGGCGGATATGGCGGTGGTGGTGCGCTCCACGGCTCGGACCCTGCCCGTGCTGCGCCGGGCACTGCTCGCCGCGGGAGTGCCGGTGGCGGTGCCACGCGAAGAGTTGCCGGTGGCCCGCCACGGCGCGGTACTTCCGCTACTGGGAGTGCTGCGCTGTGCGGCTGATCCTGAGGCGCTCGACGAAGAGATGGTGACCGCGCTGCTCGCTTCGCCCCTGGGCGGGGCGGACCCGCTGGCGCTGCGCAGGCTGCGTCGTGAGCTGCGCCGTGGCGAGCTCGCCGCGGGGGGCGAGCGGACCAGCGCGGAGCTGCTGGTCGAGGTGCTCGACCCCGATCGGTTCGAAGCGCTCGACGAGCGCAGCGGCGCACCAGCCCGTCGGCTGGTCGAGCTGCTCACCACGGCGACTCGGGCGGTTCAGGACGGAGGCCGGGCCGAGGAGGTGTTGTGGCGGGTCTGGGAGGCCAGTGGCCTTGCGCGGCGCTGGGCTGCGGCGGCGGCGCGGGGCGGACCGGCGGGCGCGCAGGCCGATCGAGACCTCGACGCGGTGGTCGCGCTCTTCGACAACGCGGCCCGCTACGCCGACCGGTTGCCCGGCGCCGACGGGGGCCCGGCGGGAGTGCTGGGCTTCTGTAACTACGTCGCCGATCAGCAGATCGCCGGTGACTCCCTGGCGCCCCGCTCCCCGCAAGGCGAGGCGGTGGCGGTGCTCACCGCACACGGTGCCGCGGGCCGGGAATGGGAGCTGGTCGCGGTGCCCGGGGTGCAGGAGGGCAGCTGGCCTGACCTACGGCTGCGTGGCTCGCTGCTCGGCGTCGAGCGGCTGGTCGACACCATTGGGGGGGTCGAATCCGCCACGGTGTCGCGCACCGCGCCGTTGCTGGCCGAAGAGCGGCGGCTGCTGCTGGTGGCGATCAGCCGCGCCCGGCGCCGGCTGCTGGTCAGCGCGGTGCAAGGGGAGGACGAACAGCCCTCCCGGTTCCTGGAGGAGATCGAGGCCACCGACGTGCCGATGGCCACACGGGTGGTGGCCCCTCGTCGCCGGGGCCTGAACCTGCCCGAACTCGTGGCCGAACTGCGCCGGGTGGTCTGCGACCCGCAGGAGGACGACTCGCGGCGCCGGCACGCGGCGGCCGGACTGGCCCGGCTGGTGCAGGCCGGGGTGTCCGGCGCGCACCCCGACACCTGGTACGGGCTGGGGCCGCCGTCGACCGGGATCCCGCTGCGTGCCGAGGGTGAGCTGGCCAGGGTGTCGCCCTCGGTGGTGGAGCTGGTGTCGACCTGCCCGCTGCGTTGGCTGCTGACCCGGCACGGCGGTCAGGACGTCTCCGCGCTTGCCGCGGTGACCGGAACCCTGGTGCACGGGCTGATTCAGGCAGCCGCTGCGGGCGCCACCGACGAGCAGCTCGAACACGCCCTGGCCGACGCCTGGAGCGCGGTGGACGCGGGCGCTGCCTGGTACTCCCGTACGGAGCAGGATCGGGTGCGTCAGATGGTGGCGACGTTTCGCCGCTGGTGGCACGACAGCCGTGACGAGCTCACCGAGGTGGCCTGCGAACAGGAGGTCGAGATCGAACTTCCACCGGCCGGGGAATCGGCGGGGATCGTGCTGCGCGGCCGGGTGGACCGGTTGGAGCAGGACCGTCAGGGCCGTCCGGTGATCATTGATGTGAAGAGCAGCAAGACCCCGATCAGCAAGGAAGCCGCGGCCGAGCATGCGCAGCTGGCCGTCTACCAGCTGGCGGCCGCGCACGGCGCCTTCGTCAAGCAGGGCCTGGCCGAGGAACCCGGCGGAGCCCGTATCGTCCAGGTCTCCGCGCGCACGGCCACATCGGTGCAGCGCTGCCAGCCCGCGCTGGACGCCGCCGCCCTGGCGCACTGGCGGGAAATCGTGCGGCGCGTCGCCGCCCGCACCGCGGGGCCGGGAGCCGAGGCGATCGAGAACGGGAACTGCCAGCGTTGCCCCTCGCGGATCGCCTGCCCCCTGCACGGCTCCGGCCGGCAGGTCACCGGGTGACGTCGCAGACCCCGGGCATCGGGCCCGCGGAGCTGGCCGCCGCGCTGGGCATCCCTGAGCCCACTCCCGAGCAGGCCGACGTCATCGCCGCCGACCCGCGGGAGCCGATCCTCGTGGTCGCCGGAGCCGGATCGGGCAAGACCGAGACCATGGCGGCCCGCGTGGTGTGGTTGGTCGCCAACGGGTACGTCACCCCCGAGGGCGTGCTCGGCCTGACGTTCACCCGCAAGGCCGCCCAGCAGCTCGCCGAGCGGGTCCGCGCCCGACTGCGCCGGCTGGCCGGCTGCGCGGTGCTGGATCGCCTGGACCCCGGCGGAGAGCGCCGCGCAGCCGTACTGGCCGGTGAGCCCACCGTGCTGACCTACCACGCTTACGCAGGCAGGCTCGTCGCCGAGCATGCGCTGCGGCTACCCACTGATCCCGGTGCGCGGTTGTTGACCGGGACTGGTGCGTGGCAGCTCGCCCACCGGGTGACCACGGGCTGGGAACCGGACCTCGACCTCGAAGGCAAGGTGCCGCAGACCGTCACCGGTTGGGTGCTCGGGCTGGCCGGGCAGCTCGCCGAGCACCTCCGGGAGCCGGCGGAGCTCCAGCAGTACACCGAGGCGGTGATCGCGGCGCTGACCACAGCGGCGCCCGGCGCGCGCCAACGCGGACCGCTGCGGGCCGACCTCAAGCCGATCGTCCAGAGCCAGCGGGCCCGGTTGGCGATTCTGCCCCTGGTGGCGCGCTACATCGAGCTCAAACGGCGCAGCGGGATGCTCGACTTCGGCGACCAGATGGGCATCGCCGCGTTGCTCGCGCAGGATCACCCGGAGGTCGGGGCGGTCGAACGGGCTCGCTTCGGCACCGTGCTGCTCGATGAGTACCAGGACACCGGGCACGCCCAACGGGTACTGCTGCGCTCGCTGTTCGGCGGTACCACCGAGTCCGGGACGGTGATCCCGGTCACCGCCGTGGGCGATCCCTGCCAGTCGATCTACGGCTGGCGGGGCGCCTCGGCGGCGAACCTGCCCCGGTTCACCACCGATTTCCCCCGCTCCGACGGTGCCCCGGCGGCCACCCGCGGGCTGACGACCAGCTTCCGCAACCCTCCTGAAGTGCTCGTGGTGGCCAACGCGATCTCCGGCGAGTTACGCGGTGGGCCGGTGCAGGTCGGTGAGTTGCGCTCTCGGAAAGGAGCCGGACCCGGCGAGGTGCGCTGCGCGCTGCTGCCCGATGTGCGCGCCGAGATCGACTGGGTTGCCGCCGCGGTGGCACAGCGCTGGCACGCGACAGTGGCCGATCAGGGCGTTCCCCCGACTACCGCCGTGCTGGTGCGCCGCCGCGCGGACATGGGGCAGCTGGCCACCGCGCTTCGTGCCCGCGAGGTCCCCGTCGAGGTGATCGGTTTGGGGGGACTGCTGGACACTCCCGAGGTTCGCGACCTGGTCAGCGTGCTGCGGCTGCTCGTGGACCCGCTGGCGGGCACCGCCGCGGTGCGGCTGCTCACCGGTGCCCGCTGGCGGATCGGCGCGGCCGATCTGGCGGCGCTGTGGCGTCGGGCCCGGGAACTGACCCTCGATCACCGGACCCCGGTTCGGCCGGGTGCCACCCCGGAGGAGGTGCTGGCCGCGCTGCGCGGCGAGTTGCCCGGAGAGCACGCTGAGCAGGCCGGGCTGGTCGACGCCTTGGATTCCCTCGGTGAGCCGGTCCACTATTCCAAGCCGGGGTACGAACGGCTGCGCGCGTTGGGCGCCGAGCTCAGCGCGCTGCGCCGCCGGATCGTCCAGCCGCTGACCGACCTGGTGGCCGACGCGGAGCGGACCCTGCTGCTGGACACCGAATCCCTGGCCCGTCCCGGTCCGGTGGGCCGGGCCCACCTGGACTCCTTCGCCGACGTGGTGGCCGACTTCGCCGCGGTCAACCCGCTGGCCGGTCTGCCTGCTCTGCTGGACTACCTGGCCACCGCCGAGGAGGCCGAGGACGGTCTGGAGCCCGGAGAGGTGGAGGTCGCCACGGATCGGGTACAGATCCTCACGGTGCACGCCGCCAAGGGCCTGGAATGGGCCGTGGTGGCTGTGCCGCACCTGGTGGACGGGGTGTTCCCGGCGGCGAAGAAGAGTTCGTCGTGGCTGCGGGCGGTCACCGAGCTACCGGTATCACTGCGGGGGGACGGGGCCGATCTGCCCGGTCTGATGCTGCCCCTGGGCGCCGGTCAGCGGGGTGCCGACCAGAAGGAGCTCGCCGAGGCGCTCGCCGCGCACGAGGCGGCGTTCGACGCGCGGCGGCTGATCGAGGAGCGGCGGCTGTTCTATGTCGCGTTGACGCGCGCCGAGCGCACTCTGCTGGTCAGCGGCCATCACTGGGGTGAAGGCGGGTCCACCCCCAGGTCCGTGTCGGGCTTCCTGCTGGAGGTCCGGGACGCCGGCGCCATGATCGATCCGCTGGTCGTCGACGACTGGGCACCTGATCCTCTCGGAGGCGAGCCCAACCCACTGGACAGCTCACCACGGGAGATGCAGTGGCCTGCCGATCCCCTCGGCGACCGGCGAACAGGGGTGACCCAGGGCGCTGAGCTGGTGCATTCCGCACTCGTGAGTGGCATTCAGTGCTACAGCACCGAATGTCACTCACAGGACGAAGGCTGGGACCGGGAGATCGACGTGCTGCTCGCCGAGCGGGATGCTCGCCGCACCCAGCAGCGGGTCGCCCTGCCCGCACATCTGTCGGTCAGCCAGCTGGCCGAGCTCGCCGCCGACCCGTCGGCGCTGGCGCAGCGGCTGCGCAGGCCCCTGCCCTACCCGCCGAACCCGATGGCCCGCCGCGGGACCGCCTTCCATGCCTGGTTGGAACGCCGGTTCGGCTCCACCCGGCTGATCGACCTCGACGAGCTGCCCGGCGCTGCTGACGCCGACGCCGCCCCGGACGGCGAACTGATTGCGCTGCAGGAGGCATTCCTGGCCAGCGAGTGGGCAACCCGCAGCCCGCACGAGGTGGAAGTGCCCTTCGAAACCGTGATCGACGGCATCGGCTTGCGGGGCCGAATGGACGCGGTCTTCGCCGATGGCGACGGTGGCTGGACCGTGGTGGACTGGAAGACCGGCGCGCTCCCCGACGCCGACCATCTTCCTGCGGTCAAAGTGCAACTGGCCGCCTATCGACTGGCGTGGTCGGCGCTGTCGGGTGCGCCACCCGAGCGGGTCCGCGCGGCGCTGCACTACGTACGGCATGACCGTACCCTGCGACCCGCCGACCTGCTCGACGCCGACGGATTGTGTGATCTGCTGCGTACTGTTCCGCCTGCCGAATAAGTACCCATGTCCAGACACCACGTGGCCGGTGACCGTCGATTACGTATCAGGGAGCACTAATTAATTTTAAGTGCTGAAAACAGTGGTTTAAGTGTTGCTCTAGAGTGCTGTTTACCGGCAGAGTATGGGTCATGCTGAATCGGTGATGCTGCCGGTGAGGCTGTTCGTGGCCTGCGGGGTGCGCCCAAGGGTCACGTGTTCCTTTCCTAGGGGAACGATATCCGATGCGCTGTGTTCCGCAGGATTGCGAGAACGAGTGACCCGGGCTGAGAGCTGCCTACCAGCCCGGTGAGCGCGGCGCGTCATCCGTCCGGGAAGGGGTGGTAGATGGTGGCCACCTCTTCCCGGCGGGTCAATATCAAGGAACAAGGGGTGGTCGCAACGCGGCTACCCCTTTTCTGCGCTGGTCTTTTCTGGGCTGAACCCTTTCTACTCAGGAAGACCTTGACTACTCTTCTGGGTGCTCCACCTCACGACGTGCTCGGCAAGCCACCGTACAGCCACCCCTTCCCGTGCTCCCTGCGGGGGCACCGGCATGACCTACTGCGTACCGTTCCGTCGCCGCGTAAGTATCCGAATCGAGAAGCTAAGTAACAAGTGCCCCATGATCGCGTATCCGAAAAAAACGAGCCACGGTTACGTGGTCGACGTAGCAGGTTAAGTAGTCCAGCGCTTGCAATCAGACCTTGCTCACAGGCAGGGTATGGGACATACCAAATCGGTAATGGCGCCGATGAGGTTCTACGCGAGGCCCACTGCGGGCCGCGTTTTCCCTAGGAGGATCTGTATGTCTAACGCACTGAGCATTGCCGAGATCGACGAGCTGCGCGTTGAGTTTCTGCCTGCCCGTACCGTGATGACGACTTTGGGCAACCTCAACCTGGGTGAGTTCAGCTCCGGTGGGGCCGGCGACGACGGTGGTACCGGTGGCAGCGGAGGCGCTGGCAACACCGGCGGCGCGGGCACCGGCGGACCCGGTGGCGACGGCCACGCAGTGGTCGTACACCCGGAGAATCACAGCCTGCTCGGCCCCCAGATCAACCTCGCGCTCGCCTTCGGCGGCCTTGGCGGCACTGGCTTCGGTGGCGACGTCAACGCCCCAGGCGGTGACGGTGGCCGCGGTGGGCACGACTTCTACAACTTTGGTACGCAGAACTGACGTGGCGATTATGACCACGTGATCGAGTGAAAAGTGGTTCGGGACGGAAGGGGCCATCCTTCCGTCCCGAATGACTTACCAGGACTGGATATCAGTATTCGCCGATGCTGAGACTAGACTGACCCATGCGGACGAGGCTATCCGCCTGGGTATCAGGTGTCCAGAAATTCCGGACATTATAAGTATCCGGCTGTGGCGACTACGTAAATCCTGACTATCGAGTAAGTGCTTCGAGAAGCGCCCTTTTGGTTAAGTGGTCGAGGTAGCGGATTTACGTACGGTGACCGGTTGCTGTTCGGTCGTTTTTCTGGGCAAGGTATGGCAGTACCGAATCGGCTGCGAGTCGACGAGGTGCTTTATTTTCGGGACCCATTGGGTCACGTTCTTCTCACTAGGAGGTTCTGGATGTCTGACGCCCTGAGCTTGGCCGAGATCGACAGCCAGCGCGTTGAGCTGCTGCCGGCGCGCACCGTGCTGTCGTCGTACTGCGGAGGCCACTACCACTACTACTGTGGTTACAGCTTCGACTACGACTACAGCTACGAAGATGTCGATCAGACCGCTGAGGCCGAGGCCAACCAGTACATCATCAACATCGGGGGCAACGTCTACGCGGAGAACACAGCTGTGGCCAGCAACGAGGCATGAGTTCAGCCGATGCTGGTGGATGATCACCTGACACGCTAGTTCGTGACGACAGGGGTGGCCGGGTTCCGGCCACCCCTGTCGCGCGTCCGGACCGCAAGGACTGGCTGATATTGGTATCCCATCGGCGTGGCTACGTAGCGCAGGAGAACTGTGGTACGTAGCGCTTCCAAGAATGTAAGTAGTACCTACCCCCGTCCGGTGCAGGGTCGGCGTCGGTATGATTGAGAGCACGTAGTATTGATCGATGGATGGATGAGAGTGGGATTTGAGATGACGACTGTCCCGTTGCTGCCGCATCCACCGCTGGGGGTTATCGGGCTGGTGTGGCGCCCGGTGCGGATGGTCGTTGAGCTGGTGCGTCAGGTGCGCGACACTGTTGACTACGTGGTGCGCCAGCTGCGCGATGCCACAGAGCTGGTGTCCCGTGCGCTGGATGGCGCCGCGCAGCAGACAACGCGGGTTCGGACCAAATCCGAGGTGGAGTGGGTCGTCGGGCCGCTGACGTTCTCCATTGCCAGTGGAGTGCTCTTCGCGAGGCCGGATGGTACCGCTTCCCCGTAGTGATCCAGACTTAGCTCGCGACGCACCGTCCTCGTGATTCCGGTATATGGCGAGACCACCAAATATTCTGATCACCGGACCTCCTGGGCAAGATGCGGAGTGCTGTCGGCGGTCAGGTGTTTTTGGTGTGCGCATCATCAGGTGATTGAGCTCCCTGTTGTGCTCGTCCACGTACTGCTATGTGGCTTCTGCGTAGCAATCTGTGATTGGTTACGTATTCGAGTGGTCACCTTCGGTTAGGTGGTCACTGACAGCGATTTACGTAGGGTCACCGATTGCTGACAGTCGTGTTACTTGACAGACTTATGGCGGTGCCGAAGTCGGGGGTATAAACCCGGGATACCACCGATGAGG